>JAUZEY010000508.1 GCA_030838785.1 Actinomycetota bacterium
CCGGAGGACGACGGGACCGGCGGCCATGGGCTGGCGAGCGGCGGTCGGCAGGAGGCCGAGTTCACGGGCCAGGCCGGCGGTGCGGAGGTGAGGCGCTTCGGCGGCGACAGCGGCGAGATCGGCGACGGTGTCGATGTCGCGCTTCGGAGCGGCCTTGAAAACGTCGAGATCGAGGCCCAGCAGGCGGGTCTCCTGGGCCGGGCCGGTGGTGCGGGCGCTCATGGGGATCCCGGCGAACACCGCCCGGGGGTCGGCCCGCCGCCACCCGATGACCCACCAGCCCCCGTCGAGGGCATGGCCCAACACCGCCGGACGGGCCCGGCGCGTCCGGCCGGCCGGAGCACCGTCCAGCGCGCCGAGGAGGTGGTCGAGTTCTTCGGGGGTCACCTGGGGGGTGTCCATCCCGATCTGCAGCCCTGGCCCTCCGGCGTCGGCCCAGGCATTGGTCAGGCGCTGGTTGAAATCGTCGCCCCGCTGCGGGACGACCTCGAAGCCCGGTGGAAGCCAGGGGCCGGGCGGGCCGTCGAGGGCCAGCAGCTTGCGGGGGGCGGCGCAGGCGGCGACGGCGGTGAGGGTGTCGGCCAGCGATGCGGTGGCCACCGCCGCCGCCTCTGCCGGCGTGCAGGGCGGGCAGAGGCGGGTCTTGACCCGGCCGGCCCGGGGCGACTTGGCCATGACGATGACGTGGAGGCCTGTCATGCCAGCAGCCGGGCCATGTCGCGGGTCGCCCGGGCGGTGCCGAGGACGGTGCCGGTCACCTTCGACTTCCCCGTCCGGGGGCGGTAGGGGACGGGGACCTCCTCGATGCGCCAGCCCGCGGCCGCCGCCCGCAGCACCATCTCCAGCGGCCAGCCGAAACGCCGGTCCCGGATGCCGAGCGCCAGCAGGGCGTCGCGCCGGGCGGCCCGCATCGGGCCGAGGTCACGCAGCGGACGGCCGGTCCGCCGGCGCAGCTCGAAGGCCAGGGCGGCGTTGGCCAGCCGGGCGTGCCGGGGCCAGGCCGCCGTGGTGAGGGGGCGGCGGGCGCCGAGGACGAGGTCGGCCTGCCCGGCCAGCACCGGCCCGGCCACCGCCGGCAGGTCGGCGGGATCGAGGGAGCCGTCGCCGTCCATGAAGCAGACGACGCCGTCGTCGGGATCGCAGGCGACGAGGCCGGCCCAGCAGGCCGAGCCGAAGCCGGGCCGGGGCTCGACGACGACCCGGGCGCCGGCGGCGCGGGCGATGTCGCCCGAACCGTCGGTGGAGCCGTTGTCGACCACGATCGGCCGGTAGCCGGGCGGGATGGAGCCGAGAAGCGGGGGCAGGGCGGCCGCTTCGTCGAGGACGGGGATGATCAGATCGGGCACGGATCCGTTTGTAACCCCCCGCCGCTTACAGGGTTCTGCCGAGGTCCTCACAATTCGATGAACAAGCCCGGGGCGGGGGGACAAGGCCCGGCGCGGCTGGCGATCATCGGAACCGTGATGGATGCTCCTCCGGTGGCCGCCCGCGTGCTCATCATCGAAGACGACCCCAACGTCGCCGAGGTCGTCGGTCGGTACCTGACCCGCGAGGGCTACGAGGTGGAGATCGCCACCGACGGCGTGACCGGGCTCGAGCGGGCCCTGTCGGACCCGCCGGAGCTGGTGGTGCTCGACCTGATGCTGCCCAACCTCGGCGGTCTCGAGGTCTGTAAGCGGCTCCGGGCGGCGGCGCCCGTCCCGGTCATCATCCTCACCGCTCTCGGGGAGGAGACCGACCGCATCATCGGTCTCGAGCTCGGCGCCGACGACTACGTGGCCAAGCCGTTCTCGCCCCGAGAACTCACTGCCCGGGTAAAGGCCGTACTCCGCCGGGCGTCGGGCCCGCTGGCCCCCACTGCCCGGACGCCGGCGGTGCTGCGGGCCGGCGGGCTGGAGGTCGACGTCACGGCCCACGAGGCGCGGCTCGATGGCGAGCTGGTGGCGCTGACAGCCAAGGAGTTCGACCTGTTGGCCTACCTCATGGAACATCCCCCGCGGGCCTTCCGGCGGGAGGAGTTGCTGGAGCAGGTGTGGGGCTTCAGCTACGGCGACACGTCGACCGTCACGGTGCACATCCGCCGGCTCCGGGAGAAGATCGAGACGGATCCCTCCGCACCCCGCTACGTGACCACCGTGTGGGGCGTCGGCTACCGGTTCGAGCCGTGACGCCCGTCGCCCCGCGCCGGCCGGCCATCCCGGCCGGCCCGCCAGGGATCGAGACGCCGCGCCGGCGGCGGAGCTCGCGCCCGGCGCCGTGGTGGACGCCGGTCGCCGTCGGGATCGCCGGGCTGGCCGCCGCGGTGGGGGCCGCCGCCGCGGGCGGATTCACGGGAGGCGACGCCGCCCGCCTCGTCGTCTACTCCAGCGTGGCGGCGGCACTGGCCGGCGTGGTGGCCGGCCTCCTGCTCTTCGCCCTGCGGCGGGCCACCATCGGTGTGCAGGCGGCGGTGGCCGCCCTGGCCGCGGTGCTGGCGGTGGCCATCGGGGTGGCCTGGGCGTCGTCGCAGATGTTCCTCATGAAGCACGACCTGGGCGTGCTGTGGGTCGTGCTGATCAGCGCCGGCACCGTCGGCCTGATCGTCGCCCTCCTGTTCGGACGGCGGGTGGCCGACGCCAGCCGGTCGGTGGGGGAGCTGGCCCGCCGGCTCGGCGAGACAGGGCCTGACGCCGGCCCCCAGTCCGGTGCGGGCCCGGTGCCGCGGGGGTCGGCCCCGGGAGAGCTGGCGGTTCTGGCCACCCAGCTGGAGCAGACGTCGGCCCGGCTGGCCGAGGCCCAGCGGCAGGCCACGGCACTGGAGCGGAGCCGGCGGGAGCTGGTGGCCTGGGTGTCGCACGATCTCCGCACGCCGCTGGCCGGGGTGCGGGCCATGGTCGAGGCGCTGGAGGACCGGGTCGTCGAGGACCCCGAGACGGTGGCCCGCTACTACGCCACCATGAGGAGGGAGATCGACCGCCTGGCCGGCCTGGTCAACGACCTGTTCGAGTTGTCCCGCATCCAGTCCGGCGCGCTGGCGCTCGACATCGAGTCGGTGGCGCTCGACGAGCTGGTCGGGGACGCCGTGGCGGGGGCCGCCATCGCCGCCTCGGCCAAGGGGATCGACCTGCGGGGCGAGGTGGGCGAGCCGTCGCCGGTGGTGGAGCTGTCGACACCGGAGATGGTGCGGGTGGTGCGGAACCTGCTCGACAACGCCATCCGCCACACGCCCCCGGGCGGCGTCGTCGTCATCACCGCCGGGCTGGCCGACAACGGCGAAGCGGCCGAGGTGTCGGTGCAGGACGCCTGCGGCGGCATCCCCGAGCGGGAGCTCGACTCGGTGTTCGAGATGGCCTACCGCGGCGACGCCGCCCGCACGCCGGGCGACGGCGGCGGCGGCCTCGGCCTGGCCGTGGCCCGGGGCCTGGTGGAGGCCCACCACGGCGAGATCAGCGTCCACAACCAGGGCCCGGGCTGCCGCTTCACCGTCCGCCTCCCGCTGCACTCGGGAGGTTCACCTGCCGCCCCCGAGGCCGACCGGCCCTGACCACATGAGGGTTCTCGTGACCGGCGGCGCCGGCTTCATCGGCTCGCACATCGTCGAGGCGCTTCTCGCCGGCGGCGCCGAAGTCCGGGTCGTCGACTCCCTCGACCCGTCGGTCCACTGCCGGGCCGGGACGGCGGACGGCGTTGGGGCGGACGGCGTTGGGGCGGACGGCGTTGGGGCGGACTGCGTTGGGGCGGACGGCGATGCAGCGGACTGCGATGCAGCGGACGGCGCTGCAGCGGACGGCGGGGCGGCGTGCGGCCTCGACCGGCGAGCGGAACTGCTCGTCGGCGATCTGGGTGACGCGGCGGTGGCGGCGGCCGCCGTCGACGGGGTCGACGCCGTTTGCCACCAGGCGGCCAAGGTCGGGCTCGGTGTCGACTTCGGCGACGTGACCGGGTATGTCGCCGGCAACGACACGGCCACCGCCGTGCTCCTCGAAGCCTTGTGGCGCAACGGGTTCGGCGGCCGGCTGGTGCTGGCCAGCAGCATGGTCGTGTACGGCGAGGGCCTCGCCCGTTGTGCCGTGCACGGCCCGGTGGCGCCGGCCGCCCGGCTCGCGGCCGACCTCGAGGCCGGCTGCTTCGAGCCGGGCTGCCCCCGCCCCGGCTGTCGGGAACGGGTGGCGTGGACGCCGGTGGAGGAGAGCGCGCCGGCCGATCCCCGCAATGTGTACGCCGCCACGAAGCTCCACCAGGAGCACCTCTGCTCGCTGTGGGGCCGGGCCGCCGGGGCGACGGTGGTGGCGTTGCGCTACCACAACGTCTACGGGCCCCGCATGCCACGGGACACCCCCTACGCCGGTGTGGCCTCGATCTTCCGCAGCGCGCTGGCCGCCGGCCGGCCGGCGCTGGTGTTCGAGGACGGCGGCCAGACCCGCGATTTCGTCCACGTCCGCGACGTCGCCCGGGCCAACGTCCTCGCCCTCACCGCCGGCGTCGCCTCGGGCGCCTACAACATCGCCAGCGGCACTCCTCACACGGTGCTCGACATGGCCGCGGCGCTGACCGACGCCTTCGGCCCCGACACCCCCCGACCGAAGATCACCGGCGGCTGGCGCCCCGGCGACGTCCGCCACATCGTCGCCTCTCCCCGCAAGGCGGCTGAAGAACTGGGCTTCGTGGCCGAGATCGGCTTCGAGGAAGGAATGGCGGAGTTCGCCCACGCCCCCCAGCGGGCCGCGATCGCCGCCCCCGCATGACGACCATGGAGGACGGCCGCCCGCCGGCGGCGCCCCCCGCGGACCCGGCGGGGTTGGCCCCCCGTAACGGGGGGCAAACCGCTCCGGCACCGAGCGCCCGGCGGCTCCCGGCCGCTGACCCTGCGCGCAGACCCCACAGTGACGGTGGGAACAGCGCTCGGGTTGGGATTGCGCCGCTGCTCGTGTTTCTCGGTAGCGGCGGGCTGGGCGTGGTGCTGTCGGCTCACATCGCCGGGGGCGGGGCGCTGCTGGCGGCGCGGTGGTGGTTGGTGGCGGAGCTGACCGGGTGGGCGGCGGCGTGGATCGCGGCGGTGGCGGCGGCGTTGCGGCTGCCGCGGCGGACGGCCGTCCCGCTGATCTTCGTGGTGGCAGTGGCGCTGCGGTTGGCGGCGCTGGCCGGGCCGCCGACGACGACCGACGACTTCTACCGCTACTCGTGGGACGGGCGGGTGCAGGCGTCGGGCATCGATCCCTACCGGTACGCGCCCGGCTCGGATCACCTGACTGCACTGCGGGAACCGTGGCTGTGGCCCGAGCAGCAGCCCTGCCCGCTGGCCTACCGGCCCGAGGGCTGCACCCGCATCAACCGGTCGGCGGTCCACACGATCTACCCGCCCGCCGCCGAGGCGTGGTTCGCCGCCGTCTACCGCCTGACGGGAATCGGCGCCCGCCACAAGCCCTGGCAGGTCGCCGGGCTCCTCACCGACGTGGCGGTGGTGGCGCTGCTGGCGCTGGCGCTGCGCCGGCAGGGAAAGAATCCCCGCTGGTGTGCCCTGTACGCCTTCTGCCCCGCACCGGTGCTGGAGATCGTGAACAACGGTCACGTCGACGGGCTGGCGATCCTCCTGAGTCTCGCCGCCCTCGTCGTCGCCTCGTCCCCGGGCGTGGCCGGCGTCGGCTCCAACGCAGGTCTGCCCGGCCGCGTCTTCTGGGGACGGATCGTCACGGTTTTGCGGGACGATCCGTCCCCAGATCGTCGGCGCTCCCCAGTCGGCCGAAGGGAACTCGCGGCCGGCGTCCTCATCGGGGTGGCGGCGCTGGTCAAGTTGTATCCGGTGTTGCTCGTCGTGGC
>JAUZEY010000509.1 GCA_030838785.1 Actinomycetota bacterium
CCGTCGCACTTCGCCTGCTCGGGGTGGGCGTGGACGTCGATCATGATCCCGTCGCAGCCGGCGGCGACCGCGGCCAGGGTCATCGGCGCGACCAGTGTGCGGGACCCGGTGCCGTGCGAGGGGTCGACGATGACCGGCAGGTGGGAGCGCTGCTGCACGACACTCACCGCCGAGAGGTCGAGCGTGTTGCGGGTGGCGGTCTCGAACGTCCGGATGCCCCGCTCGCAGAGGATGATGTCGAGGTTGCCGGAGGAGGCGGCGTACTCCGCCGCCAGCAGCCACTCCTCGATGGTGGCCGACAGGCCCCGCTTGAGCATGACGGCCTTGCCGGTCAGCGAGCAGGCCCGGAGCAGGTCGAAGTTCTGCATGTTGCGGGCGCCGATGCGGAAGATGTCGACCACGTCGACCATGGCGTCGACTTCCTGGGGGTGGAGCACCTCGGCCACCACCGGCAGGCCGAAGCGGGCCTTCTGCTCGGCCAGGATCTCGAGCCCGGCCGCCCCGAGCCCCTGGAAGGCGTAGGGCGACGTGCGGTGCTTGTAGATGTCGCCCCGGAGGATGGTGGCGCCGGCCTTGGCCGCCGCCTCGCACGCCTCGGCGGCCTGCTCCGGGGTCTCCACCGCGCAGGGCCCGGCGATGAGGGCGAAGGCCCGTCCGCCGATCGACGTCGGCCCGACCCGGACCGTGGATCGTCGGTGGCCCTCACGGGACGACACCAGCTTGTAGGGGGCTGAGATCCGGACCGTCTTGTCGACGCCGGGGAGGATCGAGAACTGCGACAGGTCACCGGCGGCGTCGACGTCGCCGATCACCCCGATGACCGTGCACTCGGCCCCCCTCGACACCGACGGCAGGAGCCCGTGGCGGGCCAGGGCCTGGGTCACCCCCTCGATGTCGGCCTCGGTGGCCTCCGTCTGCATGACGACGATCATCCGGTCTCTCCTCCGAAGAGCTCGATGCGGGCCAGCCAGAGGCCCGGCGCCTCCAGCTCGGCCGGGGTGGGCAGCATCGACTCAGCTTCCAGGAGACGGTCGAGAGCCTGGCTCCCGGCCCGTTCTTCTACGCCGCGGCAGAAGGCGGCCGCCTGGTCGTGGAGGCGTCGGCTGGGGTCGAGCCCGAGGAGCCGCTGGATGAACCGGTCGGCCTCGCTGCGCTCGACCCGATGTCGGCGCATGGCCTCGCGGATCGTGGGCAGCGACTTGATCATCGGCTCGGCGAGGCGCTCGACGACGAAGTCGGCGTAGCTCTCCAGAACGGCCGTGGTCAGCTGGAAGCGCTCCAGCACCGCCATCTGCTCCGGCGACTGCATCGCCCCCAGCATGGCGTCGGGGTCGAGCATGGCTCCTTCGAAGGAGGACGGGTCGGACAGGTCGATCGAGCCGAGCTGGGACTCGAGGGCGGCGGTGTCGACCCGGAACGACGAGACGTACTCCGAGGCCAGGCGCACGAGCCGCTCCCGGACCCAGGGCCGGGCGGCGATCCGGGACCGCACCCCCTCGCCGAGGGCCATGTAGAAGCGGAGGTCGTCGGCCGGGATCGACCAGGCGGTGTGGAACCGCTCCAGGTTGGGGACGATGAGCGCCGGCCGGGGCGGGTCGGCGATCGGCAGCAGCAGGTCGTGTTCCGACAGGAGGCCCTGGGCCAGCTGGCCGACCATGAACCCGCACTGCACGCCGAGCAGGAGCGGGCCGATGGCGCCGAGCATGCCGGCCATGCCGGCCAGCGGGTTGGCGCCCGGCCCGCCGGGGGCGCCGGGCTCGCCCGCGCCGGGGCCGAACAGGCCTGCAAAGGGGTTGCCACCGGACGGGTTGCCACCGAACGGGTTGCCAGCAAAGGGGTTGTCAGGCCCGCCGGCTTCGGCGGTGAGGTCGGGAAGATCGCCCTGGAGGCTCACGGCCAGCCGCTCGAGGACGGGCCGCAGGGTCGTGAGCGCCTGGTCGGCCCACTCGGCGCGGCCGAGCAGGCCGACCGTCGGGCTGGGAGGAGCTTCTCCCGTCTCGGCCAGGACCCGCTGCTCGGCGGCCGTGGCGACCTCGGAGAGGCGCTCACGATCGGCGGCGGGGACGGCCGTCTCCTCCTCGCCCTCGAGGGCCACCCAGTGCGCCACCTGGCGGGCGACCTCCCAGTGGACGGGCCCGTCGGACTGGAGGAAACGCAGCATCTGACTGAGATCAAACCCCCCGAAGGGACCCAGAGGTTGAGGGGGATCGCTCATGCGGCCAGTCTATGGGCGTGAAGACTTCGGACGACCCCGCGCCGCCACTCGAGAATTCCGACGCCGCGCCGGTCGCTGACCCTGGCGGCTCCCGCCACCCTGGTCGGGGGGACACCCCCCATCCCCCGGGCACGGTCTTGATCACCGGCGTGTCGGGGTTTCTGGGCCAGGCCGTCCTGCGCCGGCTGGCCGGGTCGCCGACCGTCGGTCGCGTCGTCGGCCTCGACGTGCGGGAGCCGGGGTTCCGGCCCCGGGAGTTGCAGTTCCACCTCGTCGACGTGGCCGGCTCGGACCTGCGGCCGCTGTTCGAGGGGGCCGACGTCCTCGTCCATCTGGCCGGCGTCCACGACGCCATCCCCGACGAGGAGCTCATGGCCCGGGTCAACGTCGGAGGCACCCGCCGGGTGCTGGAAGCGGCAGCCTCGGCCGGCGTCAGCAAGGTCGTCCTCGTCTCCAGCGCCGCCGTCTACGGCGCCTGGCCCAACAACCCCGTCCCCCTCACCGAGGACGCGCCGCTCCGCCCCAACCCCGGCTTCCCGCTCGGCGTCCACAAGGCGGAGCTGGAGCGGCTGCTGGCCGAGTGGTCCCTGGCCCGTCCGGCGGTCACCACCACCGTGCTGCGGCCGGCCTTCGTCCTCGGTGCCCGGGCCGACCACGCCATCGCCCGCCTGATCCGGGCCCGCGTCCCGCTGGCCGTCGGGGGGTCGACCGCCCCGGTGCAGTTCGTCCACGAGGACGACGCCACCGAGGCCATCGCCCTGGCGGTGGAACGCGATCTGCCCGGCGTCTACAACGTCGCCGCCGACGGCTGGCTGTCCCGGGAGGAGCTGCGGGCCCTCCTCGGCCGGAAGGTTCAGCCGTCCATCGGGCCGGAGCTCATGGAGCGGGCACTGCGGCGGCTCTTCCGGGCCGGCCTGGTCGACGTCCCGCCCAGCGAGATGCCGTATCTCCTACACCCCTGGGTGGTGGCCGTCGACCGGCTCCGGGCCGAGGGCTGGACGCCGCAGTACACCAACGAGGAGACGGTCCTCGCCTGCCTGAGCGGGCGGCAGCCGGGCTCGGCGTGGAAGGCGGCGGCCGCCGCCACCGCCGGCGCCGGAGCCGCCACCGCCGGCCTGGTCGTGGCGGGGTTGGTGCGGCGCCGCCGCCGTTCCACCTGATGCTCTCGACCTGAGGTCGAGGGTTCGGCCACCCCGTCAGACACTGCCGCCGCCGCCGGTCGCGGACCGGTCGGGGACACCGCCGCCCCAGAGCCTCGGGTGAGCGAGGTCGGCTCAGTCCAGCGGGAGGTCGGGGCTCGCCGCCCAGCCGTCGTGGATCGGCAGCGGCGACCCGGAACTCTCGATCTCGGGTTGAAGCCCGGGGAAGGCGGCGGCCCGGGCGGAGGCGGTGTGGAACCCGGTCCGGTCGACCAGACGGTCGCCCGCCACCCGGTGGAACCGCGGGGATCCGTGGGGCCCGACGGCCGAACCCTCGAGCACCGGTCGAAGGCCGAGCCTCTCCGCCGCCTGGCCCAAGCGGGTGGTCGGGGCGACCGAGACGTCGACGCCGGTGCCGTCGGACGGCGGGGCGTCGCCCACGACCGGGTTCCGGCCGACGGTCAGGTCGACATCGGGTTGAGGGTTCTGGGCCGGGTCGTTGGGGACGGACATGGCGAACACGGCGCCGGTGTCGCCCTGGCCGGCCGAGGCCTTGGCGGCGGCCGCCGGTGGCGGGGTCGGGGCGGGCGGAGGAGGCGGCGGCGGCTGCTCGGGCGGGGGCGCCGGGGCCGGCGGCTGCTCGGGGGCGGGAGCCGGGCCGGGGGCGGTCTCCGGCGGCGGGCTGGCCGCCTGGCTCGGCTGAGGTTGAGGCTGCGCCTGCGGCGGGGTCGCCGGGGCGGCCAGCTCCACCGGGGCGCTGGAGGCGGTGCGGGAGCGGGACGCCGGGTTGGGTGTGGTCACCGGGGCCGGAGCGGCCACCTCCGACGGCGGGGCCGACACGACGGCGGGCGGCGTGGCCGGGCCGGGGTGCTTGGGGATGGCGACGGGGTCGAAGGTCTTGCCGACGTGGCGGCCGGGGCCGAAGCGGTGCACGGCCACGCCGCCGGAAATGGCCAGCAGGAGGGCGACGACGAGGGCCAGGGTCTTCTGGACGGTGCTCGACGTCCCCAGCTGGGCCGCCTTGGCCGCCTTGGCCGGCGCCTTGGCCCGGCGGGTGCCCTTCCCCAGGTGGGCGACGGAAAGCCACTCCTGCTGCGTTCTGGAGCCCAGGAGTAGCGGGACCGGCACCAGGGCGCCGAGCAGGCTGGCGTTGACGTCGGCCAGCTCGTCGCGGCGCTGGCGACAGGTGGCGCAGCCGTCGAGGTGGGTCTGGACCTTGTCGCGCTCCCGGGCGGCCAGCTCGGTGCGGACGTAGGGCCCGAGCCGGTCGACCGTGTAGCGGCAGTCGGCCTTGGCCTCGGCCCGGACGTGGGCCTGGAGGTAGGCCTCCCGCAGGCCCTCCCGGGCCCGGTACGACAACGCCGCCACGGCGTTGGGCTTGATCCCGATCACGGCGCTGACCTCGGTGGGCGTCATGCCCTCGACCTCGGTCAGCCACAGGACCGTCCGCCACCGCTCGGGCAACGTCCGCAGGGCCTCGCCGACCAGGTTGCGCTCCAGGTCGGCCAGCACGATCTCGTCGGGGTCGCCGGTGGTGGACGCCTGCTCCGGGACCTCGTCCCGCAGGTCGAGCTTCTTCGTACGCCGGTGGCGGTCGACGGCGGCGTTGCGGACGCAGGCCAGCAGGTAGGGCCGGAAGGCCAGCTCCCGGTCGACCATGCGGGGCAGGGCGGCGAAGACCTTGGCGAACCCCTCGGCCACGGCGTCCTCGGCGTCGGCCGGCGACCCGGCCGCGGCGCAGGCCACCCGCCAGGCGGCGTCGTGGTGGCGGAGGTAGAGCGTCCCGAAGGAGCGGCGGTCGCCCTGGCGCGCCCGAAGCACCAGCTCGCTGTCACTGAGCAGCGTGGCGCCGGTGAGATCGGAGGCCAGGGGCGTGTCGGCCAAGACGGTCCTCGGGATGGCGGCGGGGGGACGGACGGCAGAGAAATGGACCTACGGCGCCCGGACCGCGTGTCGACGGCCCGAGGGGAAGTCTGCGCCCAGCAGCCGGAGTCGTTGCCCGGGGGCTCGGGGGTGGTCCCCCGGAAAACGAATACGGCCTCCGCTCCGGTTCGGGAACCTAACAGCCACAGGTCCCGGCCGGAAGTCCGGAGGCTGCGAGCGTTCGTTGAAGGTTCCAGACAGTCGGTGAACGTGGTTCGGCGCGCCCGCCGCCGCCGCTCTCAATCAGTGGTTGAGGGCCTAGCTCCCGCCCGGCGTCCCGGTCAGACGAACCTTCACGTTGCGCTTGACCCCCGATCGCACCACGGTCAGGTCGACCTTGTCGCCCGGCTCGTGGCGGCGAACGAGCATCATCAACTCGTTCATGGTCGAGATCGGAAGGTTCTCGACCGCGGTGACGACGTCCTGCACCTTGAGGCCGCTCTGGTCGGCCGGGCTCTTGGGGGTCACGCGCCGGATGAGGGTTCCCGTCCCCACCCCGTACTCCTTGGCCGTCCAGGGGTCGAGGTCGGTGCCCGACACGCCGAGCCAGGGGTAGGTGACCCGGCCGTTGGCGATCAGCTTCTCGGCCACCCGGCGGGCGATGTCGATCGGGATGACGAGGCTGAGGCTGCCGTCGCCGCTGCCCGTGCGGGTTGTGATGCCGACGACGGCGCCGGACCGGTCGACCAGCGGGCCGCCCGAGGCCAGGGGGCCGATCATGGCGTCGGTCGAGATCATGTCGTACAGGGGGTGGCCCGCCACCTCGACCACCTCGCCGAGCCCGGCGATGACACCGGCGGTGACCGACGGCGAGCCCTGGGGACCGCCGGGCGCGCCCACGACGATGGCCGTCTGCCCCACCCGCAGAGCCTGGGCCGAACCGAGCACCGCTGGCTCCATCACGGTGTCCTCGACCAGGGACAGCACGGCCAGGTCCGTCTCCGGGTCGCCGCCCGCCTGAAGGGCGGCGTGCGACTTCCCGTCGGCACAGGTGAGCTCGATCGAGGTCGCCCCGTCGACGAGGTGGAAGTTCGTCAGCACGTGGCCGTCGGAGCGGAAGACGACGCCGGAGCCGAACCGGTCGCCGGTCGGGGTCGTGGCCCGGAGGGCGACGATGGCGGGGGCGACGGCGGCGGCGAGGGCGGAAATCCCGTCCGGGGCGGCGAGGTCGTGGACGGGAAGGTTGGTGACCCGCTCTACGACCCGGTCGGTGTCGGGCCGGTCGAGCCCCCCGGCCAGCACGAGGATGCCGAGCGAAAGGGCGGCGCCGATCACCCCCGACAGGACGGGGACGGCCAGGGAACGGGAGCGACCTCGGCGCCGGCGGCGCCGGGGTTCGGCGGGTGCCGCTCCGGCCACCGGCGGGAGCAGCGATCCGAGCTCCGAGGGGTGGAGCCAGATACGCTCCCGATCGTCGGGGGAGCGGTACGGTTCCAGTCCCTCCTCGTCGTCCGGCTCCATAGGAGGAGTGTACCGACGCCTTCGCGGCCGTTGGCTTCGCCCCGGGGGCCTCTCGCGCCGCTTTTTTCTCCGCGATTTCGGCCCCTCTAGACTCCGTCCCATGCGACCTCCGGAGTCCCCCGTCGACGACTGGATCGAGTTGTCGGAGGAAGTGCTTCCGACGGCGGAGGCCATGGAGTGGGCCACGTTGGCGAGCTGCGGCGGGGTCGTCTGCTTCGCCGGGACGGTACGTGACAGCTCCGACGACCGGCCCGGTGTGAAGGCCCTGACCTACGAGGCCTACGAGGAGCAGGCCCTCGTCAAGCTGGCCGAGGTGGCGGCCGAGTGCCGCCGCCGCTGGCCCGACGTCGTCCGCCTGGCGCTCCTCCACCGCACCGGCCGCCTCGAGCTCACCGAGGCCAGCGTGATCGTCGTCGCCTCGACGCCGCACCGGGCCGAGGCCTTCGCTGCGGCCAAGTACTGCATCGACACCCTGAAGGAGACGGTCCCGATCTGGAAGGCCGAGACCTGGGAGGGCGGCGAGGACTGGGCTCTGGGAGAGCACCCGATCCGTCCCGTCACCTCGTAACCCGCTTTCGGCGTTCATTTCGGACGGGCGGGTGTCGGAAATGAACGCAGGTTGCTAGCCGAGCAGGTCCTCGGCCGCCTGGCGGGTCTGCCAGTCCCTGTCCTCCGACGCGGCCCTGAGGGCGTCGTCGACCTCGGGCCCCTCGAAGGCGGCCAGCGCCAGGACGGCCCGCCGGCGGATGGCCGGCTTGTCGCGGCAGGCGGCCAGCACCGTTTCGAGCCCTCCCGGATCGCCGAGCGCCCCGAGCGCCGCTACGGCCGCCTCCCGGACGAGCGGATCGGAATGTGCCCGTCCCACCGCCGCCAGTCGCACCACGGCGCCGCCCGGCACGGCCCTCTCCCCGAGTTCCCCCAGCGCCCAGGCCGCCCCCTCAGCCACTCCCGGGTCGCCGTCGGCCAGCAGTCCGAGGACGCCTTCGGCGACGTCGGCGCCTCCGGCGACGAAGGCTGGTGCAAGCTCGGCGGCGCGGCGGCGGACGGAGGGTGCGGGATCCCCGGCCGCCGCCATCCACGATCCGGCGGGCGGATCGGGGAGCCGGGCCAGGGCGCCCAGGGCGGCGCCCCGCACCCGGGCATCGGGGTCGGCGGCCACGAGGCGCTCTAGCGCCTGCGCCGTCCCCCGGGGCACGGTTCGCCGGAGGGCTGCGGCGGCGGCGGCCGCCGCCCGCTCGACCGGGTCCTCGGGCCATGGGCCCGGTCCGGTGGACTGGTGGTCGGCGGGGGAAGCACCGGGC
The DNA here is from genome assembly GCA_030838785.1 of Actinomycetota bacterium. GTDB lineage: Bacteria > Actinomycetota > Acidimicrobiia > IMCC26256 > BP-133 > BP-133. The sequence goes on from JAUZEY010000509.1 coordinate 8,040, forward strand.
CCGGACGAGGGTTCGTTGGGGGCCGATCGGCTGACAGGGGACAGGTCTGCCACCCTTCGTGCGCTGAATGGCTCGCTGGCGGCCGATACGCTAGGCGGCAG
>JAUZEY010000540.1 GCA_030838785.1 Actinomycetota bacterium
CGTCGCCCGGGAGATCGGCCTCCCCATCAGCCTGGCGATGCCGCTCGTGCGGCCGCCCGCCGCTCACGCCGTCCGAAACCCGGGCCGCCCTAGGCCTCAAACCCGCCCTGCGGTAGCCGCCGCCGGGCCGGGCGAGCCGCCCAGGCACCAACCCAGGCCCGGGCCAGCAGCAGCGCCGCGCCCACCCCGCTCACGAGCGGCACCAGGGTCTCCTCGGCCGGGATGCCTCCGACGTGGGCGATCACGACCCGTCGTCCTTCGAGGACTCGGCCACCCCGCGGGAGACCGTCTGGTCCCATCCTTCGGCCGGCTTGGTGTCTTCGTAGTTGTCGTTCCAGTTCCACCACTCGTAGGGCGGGGTCTGGGGGTGGCCCTTGGGTGAGTCCTCCCACTCCTCCTGGCGGCCCAGGGCCGTCATGTCGAGGTAGGCCCAGGTGTTGCCCAGCGCTTCGTCGCCCCGCCAGTTGATGAAGTAGGTGCGGAACACGTGATCGCCGTCGCGGATGAAGGCGTTCGTGCCGTGCCACTCGTTGACGTCGAAGTCGGCGTCGAAGTCGTCGGTCAGGCTGTACCAGGGGATGTGTTCCCAGCCCATCCGCGCCTTGAGGCGCTGGATCTCGGCCTGTGGCGCCCGGGAGACGAACACGAGCGTCGTGTCGCGGGCGTTCAGGTGGGACAGGTTGCCGACGTGGTCGGCGACCATGGAGCAGCCGCGGCAGGCGTGGTCGGGCCAGCCGTAGACGTCGGGGTCGAAGAAGGCCCGGTAGACGACCAGCTGCCGGCGGCCCTGGAACAGGTCAGCGAGGCTCACCTTGCCCCCGGGCCCTTCGAACTCGTACTGCTTGTCGACGGCCAGCCACGGCATCCGCCGGCGCTGGGCGGCCATCGCGTCACGGGCCCGGGTCAGTTCCTTCTCCTTGACGAGCAGCTGCTCCCAGGCGGTCTTCCACTCGTCCGATGTCACGATGGGGGGCGTCTTCATTGCGAGATCTCCTTGAGTCCGCCCGGCGTCAGCAGGTACGCGCCGGGTGCGTGGTCGGTTGACGAAGCGAGGTCGGCGATGTGCTTGCCGACGTGGTCAGGTTCGTGAGCGGGGCCCAGCCCTTTGCCGACCTCGGCGAAGTCGACACCCGCCCGGCGGGCGTAGGCGGCCGCGGCCGCGCCGCCCCGGTCGGTGGCCGGGGTCAGCGTGGGGAGGACGGAGACGAACCGGATGCCGAGCCCGGCCCGTCCGGACTCCTCGGCGGCGTAGCCGGTGATGAACCGGATCGCGGCCTTGGCTCCGGCGTACCCGCCGCTCAGCGGTGAGCCGAAGAGCGCGGCGCCGCTGGACATCGCGATCACCGTACTCTGCGGGGCAAGGGGCAAAATCAGGGCTTCACGGATCCAGTGGAACGCCTGCCGGGTATCGACCTCCCAGTTGCGGCTGAACGATTCCCACGTCTGATGCTGGATGGGGCGCATCAACGGCGGAGCACCGGCATTGAGAACCAGCGTTCGCGGCCGGTACTGCTCGATGAGTTGCCCGGCGACGACCGGGTCGGCGGCGTCCGCCGCCACCGTGGTCAGCGAGCCGCCGAGCTGCGACTGCAATTCAGCCAGTCGCTCGGCGTTGCGGGATAGCGCGACCACGTCGGCGCCCGCGTCGTGGAGAGCGACCGTGATGGCGCGACCGAAGCCACGCGAGGCTCCGGTGACCAGGGCGGTCGTCCCGCTGAGTTCCGACGTTGCCATCCTCATTGCCTCCTTGTGTGATCCGTCGACCATGCAGACACCCGGAGGTCGCGAAATTGGGCGCGGATTTCGCGCCCAGTTCGCGCCCCGGCCGGTGTCAGTACTGTGAACCCAACTAGGAGCGGGACTGACGTGCCACGAGGATGGAGTCGTGACAACGGACCTTGTAACCAGGGCAAAGGCCGGGGACGGCGACGCGTTCCGGGAGCTGACCGAGCCCTTCCGTCGAGAGATCCACGTGCACTGCTACCGGATGCTGGGATCCTTCCAGGACGCCGAGGACGCCACCCAGGACACACTGCTGGCCGCCTGGCAGGGCATCGGAGGATTCGAGGGACGGGCCTCGATGCGCACCTGGCTCTACCGGATCGCCACCAATCGGTGCCTCAACGCCCTTCGCTCGGCCAGCCGGCGCCCGGCCAAGGAGTGGAACATCCCCGGGGTTGAACCCCCCGAGCCGACCCACCTCGGCGAGGTCGTGTGGCTCGAGCCCTACCCCGACGCGCTCCTCGAGGGTGCGCTCGAGAAGCCGCTCGGCCCCGAGGCCCGCTTCGAACAGACCGAATCCATGTCGCTGGCCTTCGTGACGGCGCTGCAACTCCTCCCCGCCCGCCAACGCGCCGTGCTCATCCTGCGCGACGTCCTCGGCTACCACGCCGACGAGGTCGCGGAGATGCTGGACTCGACCGTCGAATCGGTCACCAGCGCCCTCAAACGGGCCCGCGCCACCCTGGAGCGCCGCCTGCCCCCAACCGGCGACCGCGAACCACCGCCCGCCCCCGACTCACCCGCCGAACAGGCGCTGGTGGCCAAGCTCGTCCACGCCTACCAGTCCGGTGACGTCGACACGCTGGTCGCCCTCCTGACCGAAGACGTCTGCGTCTCCATGCCGCCGATCCCCTTCGAGTACCACGGCCGCGACGTCGTCGCCCGCTTCTTCGCCTGCGTGATGGGCCAGGGCCGCCTCTACGACCTCGTCCCGACCCGGGCCAACGGCCAGCTGGCTTTCGGCGCCTACATCCACACCCCCACCGGCACCCGCCACGGCGCCGGCATGTTCGTCTTCACCCTGACCGGCAACCAGATCTGCGCGGTCACCCGCTTCGAAAACACCGCCCTCCCGTGGTTCGGCCTCCCCCGAACCCTCCCCGACTGACTCCCACCCCGCGAGCTCGCCGCCACCCGTCCCGCCCGTCCCGCCCGTCCCGCCCGTCCCGCCCGCATATCAAGCATTTCCGATCAGTCGTTCAGCCTCGCCTCGAGGCGGCTTGCGACCTCGCGGTATCGCTTGATCGCGATCAGGTGGACGCCGTCGAACGCCCCCGAGGCCCGGATCTGCTCAACGAGATCGCAGGCGATCGACACGCCAGCGGACGAGTCCCGCGCGACGGCTTCGACTATCGCCGGGGGAACAGCCAGCTCAG
>JAUZEY010000558.1 GCA_030838785.1 Actinomycetota bacterium
CGAGTAGTCCCGTTCCGCTTTTTGGAGCGTGAAGGTGAACACGTCGGCGTGGATGGCCTCGACATAGCGGACGCCCTCCCGGTCGGTGGACGGCGGCCGGTCGGGCGTGGCCCGGCCCAAGCCGGCGAGGAGCTCGTCGATGCCATAGCGGGCGTGCACGCTCAGGGGGACATCGGCGAACGGCGTTACCGGGAGGGGGATGGGGACGTGGTCGATCTGTTCGGCGACGATGGCGAGCAGCTCGACGGCCTCGGCCAGCACAGCAGGGTGGCGCCACAGATGGTCGAGGCCGGCCTGGATGGAGGCGAAGCCGCCGCCGGTGCGCCAGAAGACGAAGAACAACATGGACGCCAGGCGTTGCTGGCGCAGCGGTAGCTCATCGACGTTCGGTGGCGCCGAGGCCGCCAACCACGAGCCCCACGTGTCGATGCGCTCCATGTCGTCGACGCTGGCGAATCGGTGCAGGCGCTTGAGCAGGGCGGCATCGTCGGGCCCTTCCGCCGGGGCCGGAAGTCGGGCGTCACGGCGCAGGGCGGTCCACGTCAGGTTGTTCCGGTAGAGGTCGGCCAACCCGCGACCGCTTTCCCGCAGGTACGTCGCCAGCGAGACATCGCCGTACGAGGCCACGTCGGCGACCAGGGCCCGGCGGTTCACGCGAAGTTGCGTCCGGAGGTTGTCCAGGACCGTCTTCTTGGCCACCCGGTCGAGCTCGAGATGGCAGCCGCTCGGAAGGAAGGGGAATCCTTCCTCGATCTGGTGCTCTAAGCCCCGGCGTGAGGCGCCGGTCAATGCCCGGTAGCGGAGGTCGAACCGGAACCGGCGGTGTTGGTTGCCGATGAAGTCGAGCACGGTGAGGCACGCTTTGGCCGGGGCGTGGCGGAGGCCTCGGCCGAACTGCTGCAGGAACACCGTCACGCTCTCGGTCGGGCGGAGGAACAGCACCGTGTCGATCTGGGGGACGTCGAGGCCCTCGTTGAAAACGTCGACCGAGAACAGGGCCCGCAACTCCCCCAGCGACAGGCGCCGGCGGGCGTCGAGTCGTTCGGCGTCCGGGGTGTCGGAGTCGACAACGGCTGACGGCAGGCCCGCCTCGTTGAACACCCGGGCCATGTAGGCGGCGTGCGCCTTCGACACGCAGAACCCCAAGGCCCGCATCCGTTGCGGGTCGGGGATCTTCTCCTGGATCTGGCGCAGCACGAGGGCCGCTCGGGCGTCGTTGCCGGTGTAGAGGTTGTCGAGGGTGGCCGTGTCGTAGCCGCCCCGTTTCCATTCCACCGCCGAGAGGTCGGTGCCGTCGGCGAGGCCGAAGTAGTGGAAGGGGCAGAGGAGTTCCTGTTCGAGCGCCTCCCACAGCCGCAGCTCGGCGGCGACGTGGCCGCCGAACCATTCGGTGATGTCCTGCCCGTCGGCGCGTTCGGGGGTGGCCGTCAGGCCGAGCAGGACCTTTGGTTCGAGGTGGTCGAGCAGCCGGCGGTAGGTCGAGGAGGCGGCATGGTGGAACTCGTCGACGATCACCACGTCGAAGTGCTGCGGAGGAATGTTCTCCACGCCGTAGGACGAGAGGGACTGGATCGAGGCGAACACGTGACGCCACCGCTCCGGGCGGGCGCCACCGACGAAGACCTCGCCGAAGTTCGGGTCGGCGAGGACGTGCCCGAACATGGCCAGGCTCTGGTCGAGGATCTCCCGGCGGTGGGCCACGAACAGCAGGTTGAGGTCCTCGCCGAGCTGGGCCCGGAGGCGGCGGTAGTCGAGGGCGGCCATCACGGTCTTGCCGGTGCCGGTGGCGGCGACGACCAGGTTGCGGAAGCGGCCGTGGACTTGGCGTTCGACGTCGAGCCGTTCGAGGATCTCCTGCTGGAAGGCGAAGGGCCGGACCTCGAGACCGCTCAGGCGGAGGGGCTCCCGGCGGACGGCTTGGCGCAGGGCGTCGTCGAGCCGGTCCCCGTCGCGCTCCGGGTCGTACCGCTCGAAGCTCGGATGGGCCCAGTAGGCGTCGAACGTGGCGCCGAACTTGTCGAGCAACGCCGGGTTCTCCGCTCGAGCCAACCGGACGTTCCACTCGAGCCCGTCGAGGAGGGCCGCTCGAGACAGGTTGGACGAACCGACGTAGGCCGTGTCGAACCCGGACCGGCGCCGGAACATCCAGGCCTTGGCGTGGAGGCGGGTCCGCTGCGTCTCGTAGCTGATCTTGACCTCGGCGCCCAGCCGCACCAGTTCGTCGAGGGCGCGTCGTTCGGTGGCGCCGACGTAGGTGGTGGTGATGACCCGCACGGGGTGACCTCGGGCGCACAGCTCGGCCAGCGGCCCGACCACCAGGCGCAGGCCGTACCACTTGATGAAGGCGCAGAGCAGGTCGACCTCGTCGGCCGAGGTGAGCTCGGCGGCGATCTCGTGGGCCAGGGCCGGCTCCCCCCGCCCGTTGACCAGGAGGTCACTTCGCCCCAGCGGGATCTGCGGGCGGATAAAGCGAGGGCCGTCGATCTCGGAGGCCGGCAGGATCTCCTCCAAACGCGACGGGCCGGGAGCAACGTCGGCCAGGAGGCCGGCCCCGCCGGGCACCAGCGTCGCCGCCAGGTCCAGCAGATGGTTGGCGGCGTCGACGCGCTGCTCCGGCTTCACCAGTGTCAGGATCCGCCCGACGGCCCGACCGACATGGCGGGCCAGCACATCCGACTCCTCAGCGGGGTCGACCCGGCCCTCGCGAATCCGCCGACCCTCGGCGATGAGCTCGTCGATCCGTTCGCGCAACCGGCGGGTGACAAGTTCCTCGTACAGGCCCGGTTCGAGGTCCAAGGGGGACAGCTTGCCGTCTGAGCACTGACACGTCGAGTCGCTCACCTCGTCGACCCAGTGCTGGTGGCTCCGGGCCCGTCGCCACCCGACGGAGGGCCGCGGCCCGGCCCCGGCTCCAACCGGACCTGTCACGGACCGCCCGTACCGTCCGTACATGACAACACTGAACGACATCATCGACCTCGCCGTCGAGGTCGGTTCCGCCGTCGAGGCAGGTCCCCTGCGGCTCTTCCCGTTGTTCGCCACGGCCCCGTCTGCTCCCGGATATCTCTCCGGGCCAGAGGCCGCCGGGGCGATCGCCGTCGAGGAGCACGACGGCGCGGCCGAGGTGCCGGAGCTCGTGCTCACCTCCGGGGCGGCGCTCCCGCTGCTGCTCCTCGAGGGCGAGACCATCCTCGGCGTCAAACAGAACCGCACCCTGAACGTGTCGGTGCTGTGCCTGCCGCAGACGCCGACCGTCATCCCCGTCTCCTGCGTGGAGGCCGGCCGGTGGGGCGCCGTGCAGCCGGTGTCGCGCTCGCCCCGGCTGTCGCCTTCCTCGCTCCGGGCGGCCAAGACCCGCTCGGTGGTCAACTCGGTCCGCACCCGGGCGTCGAAGCGGTCCGACCAGAACCTCGTGTGGGAGACGGTCGACTCCTACGCCTCGTTCCTCGCCTGTGCGTCCCCCACGGCCGCCATGGAGGACGTCGCCTCGGCCACCGCCCCCGAAGTGGCCGCCCTCGTCGAAGGACTCGAGCCGGTCGACGGTCAGCGCGGGGTCCTCGTGGTCACGGCCGGCGGGGTCGTCGCCCTGGACCTGTTCGACAAGCCGTCGACGCTGGCCGCCTACTGGGACGGGTTGCTGGCCGGTTACGCCCTCGACGCCGTCGACCGCCGCGACGGCGCATCGGCCACGACCGAATTCGGGCCGGCCGACGCCCGGGCGTTCCTCGACCACGTCCTCGGCACCCCCGCCACCGAGACAGGCGCCGTCGCCCTCGGGACGGAGGTCCACTTCGGTGATGACGACGTCACCGGCGGGGCGCTGGTGTGGGACGGCGCGGTCGTCCACCTCGCCGCCTTCGGCGGGGCGGCGGGCCGGCGCCGGTGAGGCCCGGATCCACCGGGGCGCCCCCGAGATCGGGGGAGCTGCGTCGAGGTCGAAGCCGCCGGCGTCACGTTTGCCCGAGTCGCCCGTTCTCCGAATGGCAGGGGTCCTCCCGCGCCGAAACTGGGGGCTTGACCTGATGTTCCTGCTGATGCTCGCGGTGGCGCTGTTCGCCGCGCTCTTCGTCGTCGTTCTACCGGTCGGGTTCCTGCTGCTGGCGTTGGTCGTCTGTCACCGGAAGACCGACGAGCCGGAGCTCCGG
>JAUZEY010000031.1 GCA_030838785.1 Actinomycetota bacterium
TGGTCGTGGACGACGTTGCGGGAAACGGCCGCCACGCTCACACTGCCGGCTGACAAGCCGACGGCGAGCAGCATCGTCAGCGGCCGGAGAGGCCACCGCAGGCGGCCTGAGGCAGGGGGCCCGCCGCTGTCCTGTTTCACTCTCAGTCTCTCCGTCCCAGTCTGTTGTCCGACGGTACGCCCGAGGGGGGACTAGGAGGACATAGCGCGACAGGATCATTCTCCCGTCCTGACGGGAACACAGCGCCGCGTATGTGCGCGTCAGCGAGGAGGGCGTCCGACCGCGGCCGCAGGCGACAATGGGCCATGGAAGGGGACCGGTTCGCCGAGCGGGCGGAGGACGTCATCCGGGCCCTGCGGCCCGGGGAGGTGGTGACCTATGGGGAGGTGGCGGCGGCGGCCGGCCGGCCGGGCGCCGCCCGGGCCGTCGGCCATCTGCTGGCGACCCGTCCGGCGGACCTGCCGTGGTGGCGGGTGGTCACCGCCGCCGGCCGCCTGGTTCCCGGTCACGAGGGCGAGCACGCCCGGCGCCTCGAGGCGGAAGGGGTGCGCCTCGACGGCGGGCGGGTCCGCCTGCCGGGCCGGTGAAGCTCCGGGGCCCGGCGCCGATGGCGGGCCCCGGAGCGGGTGCTACTTCTTCTTCGTCGGGATCTGGACGACGCCCTTCATGCCCGGCGTCTTGTCGTCCTGGAAGTAGTACGTGCCGCCCGGCAGGGCGTCGACGGCGTACTCCTCCTGGCCCGGGCCCTTGATGGCCTTGCCCTTGAAGATCTGCTCGGCCTTCTTGTCCTTGCCCGGATCGGTGGCGTAGATGGAGATGTTGTGGGGGTCGGCGTCGTTGTTCCGCAGGTAGATGCGGAAGTCGCGGTCGGCCGGCGCCTTGAGGCAGTCGGCGTCGAACTGGTTGCCCTCGGCCACGATCTTGACGAACGGATGGGCCACGGGCGCATAGGCCCGGCACTCGTCGGTCCCGTGGGCGCCGGCCGGCGGCGCGCCGACGAGGGCGGTTGTGGCTGCCGTGGCGACGACAGCTGCCGTCGCCAGGGCGCGATGAAGTACAGCCCTACGGTGTGAATCCACTTCGATGAACCTCCCCGATATGGCAATGGCCCGGCGAGGCGCACCGTAGGCAGGTTCGTCGGTGATTGCTTATGTAGACGCGAAGCTCCAGAGAGGCGTCGGAGGCCGTTCAGCTTCGGTAAAGACAGGGTTCAGGTACCCGACCACTCCAGCATCTTGGCCAGGTGGTCGTCCCCGGTGAAGTCCAGGATGACGGCCTGTTCGTCCCCCACCACCCATGTGTCGTGGCCCGGCGGCACGGCGAACACGTCGCCGGCGGCGAGCTCGACCTCGTCGCCCTCGTCGGAGGCGAAGCACAGGCGGCCCGAGACGACGAAGCCGGTGTGGCTCAGCTGGCAGCTGTCGGTCCCCGCTTTGGCCCGGAGGACCTCCGACCACCGGAAGCCTGGTTCGAAGGTGGCCCGCACCACCGTCGTGCCCCCCACCCACACGATCTCCATCCGCCCGCCGTCGAAGGCGCGGACCTCCTCCGGCGCGGTGATGTTCTTGACCTCGATCACGTCTCCCCCTTTGTCCGTCACATTGTGCCGTAGCCTGGCCCGATGACCATCAACCCGGTGCAGTATGGCGACCACGACGAGGCGCCCCACGACCCGGGGCACGACCCGGCCTGGCAGGAGAGCGTCTTCCTCCACTGGTACGACCCCAAGGTGGGGGTCGGCGGCATCCACCGCATCGGTCACGAGCCGTCGGCCGGCATCACGGCCCTGTGGTGCGGGGTCGTGGCCACCGACGGCACGCGGTTCCGGCGGAGCGCGTCCGTCTCCTTCCGGCCGGAGGACCGCCTGCCCGACGGGTTCGCCGCCGGCCCGAACCAGCGGCTGACCTTCGACCCCCGGCCCCGCCTCCGGGTGCAGGAGGACAGCTGCGAGCTCGACCTCCTCGTCACCGACTTCTACCCCAGGACCGACTTCTTCCCGAAGGACACGATGGTGTCGGACGAGTTCGCCGCCCATCATTTCGAAGCATCGGGGCGGGTGACCGGAACGGCCGTCCTCGGCGGCACCACCTACGAGATCGACGGCTTCGGCCACCGGGACCACAGCTGGGGCCCCCGGCGATGGGACACCCTGCTCTCGCACCGATGGGTGTCGGGGACGTTCGGGCCGGCGCTCTCCTTCGGCTCCGTCGTGTGGCACGCCGTCGACGGGAGCCTGCTGCAGGTCGGCTATCTGGTCCGCGACGGCGAGGTCAGCTACGCCGACGTCGACGTCGTCGTCCACATGGAGGCGGACGGGCTGACGCACCGGGGTGGCGAGGTGACGTGGCGCACCGCCGACGGCGGGTCGCTCACCCTCCACCCCCGGGCCGTAGACGGGGTCCTGTCGATCCACCGCAACGTGGCCGTCGTCGACACCCTCTGCGAGGTGGAGCACGACGGGATGATCGGGGCCTGCGATTTCGAGATCTCGACCAACCCCCGGGCCGGCGGCGGGCCGGTGCTCACCGCCCTGCGGGCCGTGAGCGAGGACGGCCTCACGAAGCGGACCTGACCGCTTCGGTCCTGACCGCCCGGGGCCCGCGCCGGCCGAGGTCAAACGGCGGTCAGGGGTCGAGCACCACGAACTCGGTGTGGCCGAGGACGCTGTCGACGTCCACGACGGCCCCGGCCCGGGACAGGCGGACCAGCCGGCGGACCCCGTCCACCTCGAGGTCGACGGCGTCGGCGCCGCCCGCCCCGACCCGCAACCCCGGCAACGGGACGCCGTCGACCTCCACGCCGGCGAAACCGCCGGCCGGCCCGGCCGTACAGATCACCTCGACCCGCTCGCCGGCCGGGCCCCGGAACGACGACCGCCCGGCTCCGGGGCCGGCCAGGGCGGCGGCCGCGGCGTGGAGCCGCACCGCCGCCGCGCCGCCCCGGGGGGCGCACAGACCGTCGTGGTGGCGATCGAAGAACCCGGTGTCGACCTCGCCGGCCACGACGTCGGGGTGGCGGAGGGCGGCGACGAGCGCGTCGCGGTTGGTGGGCAGGCCATGGATCCGGGCCCCCTCCAGGGCCGCCGCCAGCCGCCGGAGGGCCTCCGTCCGGGTGGTGGCGTGGGCCACGACCTTGGCCAGCAGCGGTTCGTAGGCGCTCCCGACCTCCGAGCCCGACGCCACGCCGGTCTCGACGCGCAGGCCGGGCCCGCCAGGGATCTCGAACCGGCGGAGCCGTCCGCCCTCCGGCCGCGGTCCGCCGGCCGGGTCCTCGGCGTAGAGCCGGGCCTCGACGGCGTGCCCCGACGGCGAGCAGTGGCGCGCCTCCACCGGTAACGGCCGTCCCTCGGCCGCCGCCAGCTGCATGCGCACCAGGTCGAGGCCGAGCACTGCCTCGGTGACGGGATGCTCCACCTGGAGCCGGGTGTCCATCTCCAGGAACCAGAACTGGTCCCCCGAGACGAGGAACTCGACCGTGCCGGCCCCGACGTACCCGACCGCCTCACCCACGGCGACGGCGGCGGTGTGGAGCCGCTCCCGCAGGGCCGCGGTCAGCCTGGGGGCCGGTGCCTCGCCGACCACGGTCCGGTGGTGGCGCTGGAGCGAGCAGTCCCGGTCGAAGAGGTGCACGACGCGGCCGGTGGCGTCGCCGAAGATCTGCACCTCCACGTGGCGGCCCGACTCCAGCCAGGGCTCGAGGAAGACGGTCCCGTCCCCGAAGGCGGAGACCGCTTCCCGGCGGGCCGAGTCCACGGCGGCCACGAGGTCGTCCCCCTCCCTCACGACCCGCATCCCCCGGCCGCCGCGGCCGGCCGCCGCCTTGGCCACCACCGGCCAGCCCAGCACCTCGGCCGCCGCCTCCAGCTTGCCCGGCGGGTAGCCGTCGACCTCTTCGGCGCTCAGCACCGGCACCCCGGCGCCCGCCGCCACCGTCTTGGCCTCCAGCTTGGAGCCCATGGTGGCGATCGCCTCCGGGGACGGGCCGACGAAGAGGAGGCCGGCCTCGGCGCAGCGCCAGGCGAAGCCCGCGTCCTCGGCCAGGAAGCCGTCGCCGGGGTGGACGGCGTCGGCGCCCGCCCGCCGGGCCGCCGCCACCAGGGCCGGGGCGTCGAGGTAGGCCCCCGGCCCCCGGTCGGAGAGCCGGTCGAGGGCCAGCGCCTCGTCGGCCTCGCCGGCGAAGAGTGCGTCCCGGTCGGCCTCGGTGAACACGGCCACCGTGGCGATTCCCATCTCTCTGGCCGTGCGGAAGATCCGCCGGGCGATCCCGCCCCGGTTGGCCACCAGCAGCTTCTTGACGGCCGGCCGACGGCTCGGTGAAGGGGCCGGCGGGTCGGAGGACGGCGAGGCGCCGGAGGGGTGGATCACGGCGCCGGAGCTTACGCGCCGAACCCGGCCGTTCTACCCGGCCCCCGAAACCGTCACAGGTTCCGGTGGAGAACCGAGCGGGCGAGGGAGCCGATCAGGGCCTCCAGCGCCCCGGAAGGCAGGCCGGCGTCGTGGAAGGCGACCGAGTTGACCGCCCCCAGGGCGGCGTGGACGACGGTCTCGGCCTCGGCCGGAGCGAGCTCGGGCCGAACCCGCACCAGCGCCGACACCCAGACACCGGCGTACTCACCCTGCCGGTGGCGGATGCGCTGCTGGTCGGAGCGGGGGAGGCTGCGCCAGTCCTGGATCCACACCGCCAGCAGGGCCCGCTCCCGGACGGCGGTGGCCACGTGGAACGTGACGAGCCGGTCGAGCCGCTCGATCGGCGGGCAGTCGGCCTTCTGGATGTCGTCGGCGGCGATCAGCATCCGCTCCGTGATCGTGTCGAAGAGCGCCACCAGCACCGCGCCCTTGCTGGCGAAGTGGCGGTACACCCCCGGGCCCGAGATCCCGGCCGCCGTTCCGATCTCGTCGATCCCGACCGAGTGGAAGCCCCGCTGGCGGAACAGCTCGAGGGCGGCGTCGAGGATCGCCTCCCGGCGGCTGCTCGCGCTGGCCGGCGGCTGAGCGCTCACGGTCGACCACCGTAGTGGGGGAAAGAAGGGGTGGGTCTTCACTCTTTCCGGGGAGCCTTCGTTTGTTACCGCGGCGTCACAGACACGTATCCTGGCGCTTGGTAAATACAGCACCGAGGAGGACGGATGTCGGACGTCGGTTTCGAGGGCAGGGTGGCGATCATCACCGGCGCCGGTGGTGGGCTCGGGCGGGAGCATGCCCTGCTGCTGGCCTCCAGGGGCGCACAGATCGTGGTCAACGACCTCGGCGGCGCCGTCGACGGCACCGGGTCGTCGACCGGGCCGGCCCAGACGGTGGTCGAGGAGATCGAGGCCCTCGGCGGGGCGGCGGTGGCCGACGGCCACAGCGTCGCCAGCCCGGAGGGGGCGGACGCCATCGTCAAGACGGCGCTCGACGCCTTCGGCCGGGTCGACATCGTCATCAACAACGCTGGCATCCTGCGCGACAAGAGCTTCCAGAACATGACACAGGATCTCTGGGACTCCGTGATCGCCGTGCACCTCACCGGGGCCTTCAATGTCACGCGGGCGGCGTGGCCGCACCTCCGGGAGCAGGCCTACGGCCGGATCGTGTCCACCTCGTCGGCGGCCGGTGTCTTCGGCAACTTCGGTCAGACGAACTACGGCGCGGCGAAGATGGGCATCGTGGGCATGACCCGCGTCTGGGCCCAGGAGGGCGCCAAGTACAACATCAAGGCGAACGCCATCGCCCCGGTCGCCCGGACCCGGATGACCGAGGACCTCCTCGGCCCGCTGGTCGAGAAGCTCGACCCGGGCCTGGTGTCGCCGGTGGTCGCCTACCTGGCCTCCGAGGACTGCCCGGTCACGAGCGAGGTCTACAGCGTCGGCGGCGGCCGGGTCTCGCGTGTCTTCATCGCCGAGGGCCCCGGCTACTTCAAGAAGGACCTGACGCTCGAAGACGTCCGGGACAACTTCGAGACGATCCGTTCCGAGGCCGACTACGTGATCCCGACCAGCGCCAACGGCGAGATCGCGCTGATCCTGCCGTTCCTCTCCGACTCCGAGTAGCCCTTACGACGCCTGGAGGCGGTGCCGGCGTGCGAGCGCCTCGGCGACCACGTCGGTGCCGGCCTGCCAGATCCCCCAGTTCTCCAGCGGCCGGAAGCCCATCGCCACGTTGATGGCCAGCATCGCCTCGTTGCTGCCGGCGTTCCAGGTGTCGATGAACTCCACCTCCGGTTGCTCGTCGAGCAGCCGGAGGGCGTTGACCGCCTTGAGCCACCGGCCGAGGCCCCGCTCCCGATGCTTCGGCCACACGCCGGTGTCGCCCTGCCAGGCGATCTGCGGCCAGGTCCGGGGGAAGAGGAGCTCGGTGTAGCCGGCCAGCTCGCCGCTGTCGTCGTGGCGGGCGCACAGATGCCAGGCCACGGTGCCCCGGGCGGCCCACATGGCCTCCACCGCCCTCCAGCGTTCGGCCGTCATGCGCTCGTCGTCCCACTCGAACGCTTCGAGCGGGGCGGTGTTCATGACGCCCTTCAGCGTCACCCAGGCCGGGAGCAGCTCCTCGGGACAGTTGCCGTCCCAGGCGGCCAGGGAATAGCCGGCGGCCCGCTCCCCGGCCCGGCGGGCCCACGACAGGAGGAGGTCGCGGTCGAGATCAGCCGTGCGGCATCGGCTGCGCCGCTCCACGAGACGCCGCTCGGCGCCGATCGAGCGCAGGAACGGCTCGCCCGGGCCGCCGACCCGGGCCGTGAGGTCGAGGACGGTGCAGTCCCACCGCCGGGCCGCCTCCACCGCCCGGCCGAGGAGCGTCGAGCCGAGGCCCATGCCCCGCACGGCCGGGTGCACCGACACCGTCACCTCGGCGTGGTGGCGGTTCTCTGGCACGTGGGAGTACACGCAGTCTGCGTAGCCGGCGATGTCGCCGGACCGGCCCCCCTGGCGGACCACCCAGCCCTTCCGGACCCGGAACGGCAGGAGGTGGCGGTAATCGGCGACGCTATGTTCGAAGGGCGCGACCGGTTCACCCGGGAGGGCCTCGCTCTCGAGGGCCACCTCCAGGGCGTGCAGGCCGGCCAGGTCGCCCTCGGGGGCGGTGGCCGGGTCGATCGGTTCAACGGGCCAGAGGCTCATACCTCGAGTGTCACCGACGGCGCACCGGTCGTCGAACGAATTTCCGGTTCGGGGTTTCCTGAAGGCCCACAGGTAGCATCGTTGCAGGCCAGTACGGCTGTGTGTCCGTTGGGAGGGCTCCTTTGGATCTGATGCAACAGGACCAGAGCAGCGCGCCCCTTCGCCGGGTGCAGCCCGCCCGGCGGAGGTGGCCGTGGCCGCTCGACCTGTACCAGTCGGCGGTGGGCAAGAAGTGGGCCATGGCCGTGACCGGCGTGATGTTGCTCGGCTTCGTGTTCTTCCACATGCTCGGCAACCTGAAGGTCTACCTGGGGCCGGCGCAGATCAACCACTATGGCGAGTGGCTGCGCGACATCGCCGTCCCCGCCCTGCCCCGCACCGTGTTCCTCTGGTTGCTGCGGTGTGGCCTTATCGCCGCTTTCGCGGTGCACATGCATGCGGCGTATGCCCTCACCCGGATGAACCACCGGGCCCGGCCGACGAAGTACGCCTCAGAGCGCGACTACGTCGCCGCCAACTTCGCCAGCCGCACCATGCGCTGGACGGGGATCATCGTGATCCTCTTCCTGTTCTTCCACCTGGCCGACCTGACGTGGGGTTCGCTCAACCCCCACTTCGTCCGGGGCAACGTGTACCACAACATGGCCTACAGCTTCTCCCGGGTGCCGGTGGCGGCCATCTACATCGTCGCCAACCTCGCCCTGGCGGTGCACATCTTCCACGGCGCCTGGAGCCTCTTCGCCAGCCTCGGGGTGTCAAACCCGAAGCTGGTCGCGTTCCGTCGCCGCTTCGCCGTCGGCTTCGCCTCGATCATCCTCCTCGGCAACATCTCGTTCCCGATCGCGGTCCAGGCCCACATCATCGAGGACCACGGGAGCACCCCGTACCACGCCCCCACGGAGCAGGGCCGATGATCCACCTCGACCCGGCCGTCCCCGACGGTCCCATCGAGCAGAAGTGGGACCAGCACAAGTTCGAGATGAAGCTGGTGGCGCCCCACAACCGGCGCCGCTTCGAGGTCATCGTGGTGGGGACGGGCCTGGCCGGCGGGGCCGCCGCCGCCACCCTCGGCGAGCTGGGCTACAAGGTGAAGGCCTTCACCTTCCACGACAGCCCCCGCCGGGCCCATTCGATCGCCGCCCAGGGCGGCATCAACGCGGCCAAGAACTACCGGGGTGACGGTGACTCCGTCCAGCGGCTGTTCTACGACACGGTCAAGGGCGGCGACTTCCGGGCCCGGGAGGCCAACGTCTACCGTCTGGCGCAGCTGTCGGTGAACATCATCGACCAGTGCGTCGCCCAGGGCGTCCCCTTCGCCCGGGAGTACGGGGGCCTGCTCGACACCCGGTCCTTCGGCGGCACGCAGGTGTCCCGCACGTTCTACGCCCGGGGCCAGACCGGCCAGCAGCTCCTGCTCGGGGCCTACTCGGCACTGGCCCGCCAGGTCGAGGCCGGCAACGTCGAGCTCTTCGACCGCTCCGAGATGCTGGACGTGGTGGTGAAGGACGGGCGGGCCTGCGGCATCGTCGTCCGCAACCTCCACACCGGCCAGATCGTGTCGCACGCCGCCCACGCCGTGGTCCTGGCTACCGGCGGGTACGGGAACGTTTTCTACCTCTCGACGAACGCCAAGGCGTCCAACGCCTCTGCGATCTGGCGTGCCCACCGCAAGGGGGCGGCGCTGGCCAACCCCTGTTACACGCAGATCCACCCGACCTGCATCCCGGCCAGCGACGAGTTCCAGTCGAAGCTCACGCTGATGTCGGAGTCGCTCCGCAACGACGGCCGGATCTGGGTGCCCGAGGAGTTCGGCGATCCCCGTCCGCCGAACCAGATCCCCGAGTCGGAGCGGGACTACTACCTCGAGCGCCGCTACCCGGCGTTCGGCAACCTCGTCCCCCGCGACGTCGCCTCCCGGGCGGCCAAGCGGGAGGTCGACGCCGGCCGGGGCGTCGGCCCGCTCAAGAACGGCGTGTACCTCGACTTCAAGACCGCCGTCGAACGCCTCGGCCGCAACACGATCGAGGAGCGCTACGGGAACCTGTTCGAGATGTACGAGAGGATCACCGACGAGGATCCGTACCAGGTGCCCATGCGGATCTACCCCGCCGTCCACTACACGATGGGCGGGTTGTGGGTGGACTACAACCTGATGAGCACCATTCCCGGTCTCTTCGTCGGCGGCGAGGCCAACTTCTCCGATCACGGCGCCAACCGCCTCGGGGCGTCGGCCCTCATGCAGGGTCTGGCCGACGGCTACTTCGTGCTCCCCTACACCGTGCCGAACTACCTGGCCGGCATGCTCGGCCAGGCGCCAATACCGGCCGACGACCCGGTGTTCCGGGCCGCCGAGGCCGAGGTCGCCGACCGCACCCAGCGATACCTGTCGACCGGCGGAACCCGCTCCGTTGACGACCTTCACCGCGAGCTGGGCAAGATCATGTGGGACAACTGCGGCATGGCCCGCTCGAGGGAAGGCCTCGAGAAGGCCAT
This sequence comes from Actinomycetota bacterium, assembly GCA_030838785.1. Taxonomy (GTDB): domain Bacteria; phylum Actinomycetota; class Acidimicrobiia; order IMCC26256; family BP-133; genus BP-133. The sequence continues at coordinate 9,587 of JAUZEY010000031.1, forward strand.
CTCCGAGATCGCCGCCCTGCGGGTGGAGTTCGACCGCGACCTGCGGGTGCTCGGCTCGGCCGACACCCTCAACCAGTCGCTGGAGAAGGCCGGCCGGGTCGACGACTTCTTCGAGCTGGCCGGGCTCCTGTGCCGCGACGCGCTCCACCGGGAGGAGTCGTGCGGCGGCCACTTCCGGGTCGAGCATCAGACCGAGGAAGGGGAGGCCCTCCGGGACGACGACCACTTCGCCTACGCCGCGGCCTGGGAGTACGCCGGCCCCGGCGCCGAGCCGATCCTCAACAAGGAACCGCTCGAATTCGACCATGTCCACTTGGCCCAGCGGAGTTACAAGTGAGCGCCGTTGTTCGGCCATCCATCCCGGGGGACACCCCCGCACCCCCGGGCTCGGCCCAGCGGAGCTACAAGTGAGTCAGACGAATGGCCAGACGGGCGGCCAGACGGCCGTGCACCACGGCCGCACCCTCGACCTGAAGCTGTGCATCTGGCGCCAGCCGGGGCCCCGGGCCGAGGGCCGGATGGTGGAGTACGACCTGCCCGGCGTCAGCGAGGACATGTCGTTCCTGGAGATGCTCGATCTCCTCAACGAACGTCTCATCGCGAAGGAGCAGGAGCCGGTGGCCTTCGAGCACGACTGCCGGGAAGGCATCTGCGGCTCCTGCGGGATGATGATCAACGGCCAGGCCCACGGCCCCCAGCTCGGCACCGCCACCTGCCAGCTCCACATGCGGAAGTTCAACAGCGGAGACGTGATCGAGATCGAGCCGTGGCGGGCGGCGGCCTTCCCCATCGTCCGGGACCTCGTCGTGAACCGCAGCGCCCTCGACCGGATCGTGGAGGCCGGCGGCTACATCTCCGTGACCGCCGGGGCGGCGCCGGAGGCCAACATCATCCCGGTGCCGAAGCCGGTGGCCGACGCCGCCTTCGACGCCGCGGCCTGCATCGGCTGCGGCGCCTGCGTGGCCGCCTGCCCCAATGGCGCCGCCCAGCTCTTCACCGCGGCCAAGGTCGCCCACCTCAACCTGCTGCCCCAGGGTCAGGCCGAGCGCTTCTCCCGCACCGAGGCCATGGTGGAGCGGATGGAGGAGTTCTTCGGCAGCTGCACCTTCCACGGCGAGTGCGAGGCGGCCTGCCCCAAGCGGATCTCGCTGGAGAACATCGTCCTCATGAACGGCGACTACGTGCGGGCGAAGTTCAAGAACCGCCGGCTGGCCGGCCGGCGTTGAGCAGCCCAGTGTCGAGCAGCCCAGTGTCGACCAGCCCGGCGTCGGGCAGCACGGCGCCGAGCAGCACCGCGCCGTAACTGTTGACGACCGTGCCCAGGTCGTCGTGGCGCAGCGTGGCGACGACGGACCGGGCGCCGTTCCCGAGGTCGACCCGACCGACGTAGGCCAGGGAGTCGGCGGCCAGGTCGCCGCCGAAGCCCCAGGCGTCGTCGCCGACCCGCACCTCGATCTCGGCTCCGGGAAATGGCCTGCGCCGCTCGTTGGCCACATGGACATGACCGGTGCGGGGATCGACCATCGGCAACACGCTCCGGCAGGCGGCGGCCAGGGCGGCGTGACCCGCCTTCGGGAGCCGCTCGTGGTCCAGGACCGACCACGTCACCCCGGGATGGCCGTCGGCGAAGGAGAACTGGAGGAAGCCACCGGTCGGGCGGTAGCGGAGCCGGCGGAGATCCTCGGCCTGGAGCTGGATCAGCGCCGCCTGATAGGCCTGGGTCGCGGCCCGCCAGTCGTCGAAGGTGGCGAACTCGTCGGGCGGCACGAAGCGCTCGAAGTGCTGTTTCTGGAGGTTGTGACGGGCGGCCAGCCGCTCCCAGTCGAGGTCGGGCCAACGCTCCGGCTCCATGAACGCCGCCGCCTCCGGCACCGCCTGGGCGCCGAACTCCGACACGAACCGGGCCAGCCGAGGCCAGCGGCGCAGGACGCCGGCCATGTCGGCCATACCGCCCAGGTACCAGCCGAAGTAGAGGTGGCTGTCGGTCCCGTCCCGCAGCGGGCCCGGCGGCACGCCGGAGTGGACGACGACCGGGCGGGTGGGGTCCGATCGCAGCGCCCGCCCGACGGAGCGGTCGAGGACGTCCTTGTTCCAGCTCGGCAGCAGGATCGAGGCCCGGCTGCGCCACTTCGCCGGCTTCTCCGCCGCGTCGGCCGGTCCCGGGTAGGGCTCGTTGTGGCCGCACCACACCACGACCGAAGGATGGTGGCCGAGGAGGTCGACCAGCGCCCGGGCCTGGGCCGCGGCCGGCCGGCGGGCCCCCCGGCCGTACCCCCATTGCAGCGGCACGTCCTGCCACAGCAGGAGGCCGGCCTCGTCGGCGGCGGCGTAGACCTCGGGCCGGGTGACGTGGCCGTGGATCCGCAGCATGTCCAGGTTGGCGCCGACCGCCCGGGTGACGTCGGCGGCCAGTGCCGCCGGTTCCGCCGCGCCGAGGGCCATGGCCGCCGGCCCCTGGTTGGAACCCATCACGAACAGGCGCTCACCGTTGACATGGAAGCGCCAGCCGTCCTTGCGCACTTCCCGGAAGGCGGTACGGAGCCGGCGGCCGTCGCTGCGGACGCCGCCCGTCTCGACCGCCACCTCGAGGTCGTAGAGCGGCTGCGGCCCGTAGCGCCAGGGCCACCATCGGGCCGGCCGGTCCACCTCCAGCGTCCAGCTCAGGCGGTTCTCGCCGGTGGCCAGCGTCTGGTCCTGCTCGAAGTCCAACGGCCCTCCGGGACCGGTGAGCCGGGCCCGGAGGTGGACCGGGACCGGTCCCGCCGGGGCGTCGACCGTGAGGGAGAGCAGGAGCCGCCCCCGGTCCTCGGTGGCCTCGACGCACAGGCACCGCAGCCCGCTCAGGCGGACGGGCCCGGTGTCGGAGAGGCGCACCGGACGCCACAGCCCGCCGGGATTCCAGTCCGGATCGAGGCCGTCCCAGTGGGAGAAGACCCCGGTGATCATGCGCTTGGCATGGGGGTCGCCCTCCTTGGGGCAGGCCACCTCCACGGCCAGGACGTGCTCGTCCACGCCGGACCGGGCGGCGTCGGTGATCTCGAAGGTGTGAGGGGCGAAGTAGCCCTCGGTCGTGCCCAGGTACCCCCCGTCGAGCCAGACGTCGCCGTAGTAGAAGAAGCCCTCGAACGTGAGGAACCGCCGCCGACTCTCGGGCAAGGGGGTGGGCGGGAAGCGGCGCCGGTAGAGCACGGGCCCGTCGGAAGCGGCGAACGCCGCCGTGCTGCGCCAGTGGCCCGGGACGGTGATCGGCTCCCACCCGGCATCGTCGAAGTCGGCCTCGACGAAGCGCTGGTGGAGATCCCCCTCGGCCTCGCGGGCGACCCACCCGCCGCCGAGTTCGAGTCCTCCGTCCGTCATTGCGTGAGAAGGTTAAGCGGTGGAAGTCCTCCAGAGCCGTGTCCTGTACCGTCCCGTCGACTACGAGCGGTCCGTCGCCTTCTACCGCGACGTCATGGGCCTCCACATCTACCGGGAGTGGGCCACCGGGACGGTCTTCTTCCTGGGCGGCGGGCTGCTGGAGCTATCACGCTCGGCCGGCCCGGTGGCCGACGACAAGTTCTCGCTCTGGCTCCAGGTCCGCGACGTCGACGCCGAGTTCGCCCGGCTGCAGGCCTCTGGTGTGGAGGTCGTCGAACCGCCCGTCGTCGAGCCCTGGGGCCTGCGAGAGGCCCGGATCCGCGACCCCGACGGCCTGATGCTCATCCTCGTCGAGGTCCTGCCCGACCATCCCATGCGGCGCGGTCGGGACTAGGGGCGGCCGCTGTTACCCTTCCGCGCCCATCGACGTGACTGGGGGTTGCATGGCCGACCGTCCGCAGACCATCGGAGAGCTGCGCCAGAGCGGCTGGGAGTCCCGGCCGGTCAAGGAGGAGGTGCGGGCCAACGCCATGGTCCGCCTCGCCGCCGGCGAGCCGGTCGTCACCGGGCTGCTGGGCTACGACGAAACCGTGCTCCCCCAGCTGGAGAACGCCCTGCTGGCCGGCCACGACATCATCCTCCTCGGGGAGCGGGGGCAGGCGAAGACCCGCATCATCCGGTCCCTGGTCGACCTGCTCGACGAGTGGACGCCGATCGTGGCCGGCAGCGAGATCAACGACGATCCCTACGCCCCCATCTCGAAGCCCGCCCGTGACCTCGTCGCCGAACAGGGCGACGACACCCCGATCGAGTGGCTGCACCGTTCCCGCCGCTTCGGCGAGAAGCTGGCCACGCCCGACACCGCCATCGCCGACCTCATCGGCGAGGTCGACCCCATCCGGGTGGCCGAGGGCCGTTACCTGGCCGACGAGCTCACGATCCACTATGGGCTCGTCCCCCGGACCAACCGGGGGATCTTCGCCATCAACGAGTTGCCCGACCTCGCCGAGCGGATCCAAGTCGGTCTGCTCAACGTGCTCGAAGAGCGCGACGTGCAGATACGGGGCTACAAGGTTCGCCTTCCGCTCGACGTGATGCTCGTCGCGTCGGCCAACCCCGAGGACTACACGAACCGCGGTCGCATCATCACCCCGCTGAAGGACCGGTTCGGTGCCGAGGTACGCACGCACTACCCGCTCGAGCTGTCCCAGGAGCTGGCGCTCGTGGCGCAGGAAGCCGCGGTCCTCTGGACCGACGCCGATCACGCCGCACCGGTGGTGCCGGGGCACTTGCTCGAGGTCGTCGCGCGGTTCGCACGCAACGTTCGCGACGCGCCGCAGGTCGACCAGCGCTCCGG
>JAUZEY010000055.1 GCA_030838785.1 Actinomycetota bacterium
ACCGCCTTTTCGATCCGGTCCGCGGCATGCGTCTCACCGAGGAAGCGGGCCAGCATGCCGGCCGACAGCACCGCCGCCAGCGGGTTGGCCCGCCCGGTGCCGGCGATATCCGGCGCCGAGCCGTGGACGGGCTCGAACACGCTCGGCCGCTCCCGGGGAGGGTTGAGGTTGCCGCTGGCGGCGAGACCCATGCCGCCCGCCACCGCCGCCCCGAGGTCGGTCAGGATGTCGCCGAACAGGTTGTCGGTCACCACCACGTCGAACCGCTCCGGGCTCTCGACCATATAGAGGCAGGCGGCGTCGACGTGGACGTAGCCGGTCTCGACGTCGGCGTACTCCCCCGCCACCTCGCTGAAGGCCCGCTGCCACAGGTCGCCGGAGAAGGTCAGCACGTTGGTCTTGTGGCACAGCGTGAGGTGGTGGCGGGGCCGGGTCCGGGCCAGCTCGAACGCGTACCGGAGGCAGCGCTCGACCCCCAGCCGGGTGTTGACCGAGCCCTGGGTGGCAACCTCGTTGGCCGTCCCCTTCCGGAGGAAGCCGCCCTCACCGGCGTAGGCCCCTTCGGTGTTCTCCCGGATCACGACCATGTCGATGTCGTCGGGACCCTTCCCGGCCAGCGGCGTCGGCGCCCCGGGTAGCAGCCGGACGGGCCTCAGATTGACGTAGAGGTCGAACTCGAAGCGCAGCCGCAGGAGCAGGCCCCGCTCGAGGACGCCGGGCGGCACGTCGGGGGTGCCGACGGCACCGAGGAGAATGGCGTCGAGGCCGGCGAGTTCGTCGAGTACGGAGTCGGGCAGCACCTCGCCCGTCCGCAGGTACCGGGCGCCGCCGAGGTCGTACTCGACCGCCTCGACGCCGACGCCGGCCGCGTCGAGGGCCTTGCGGGCCTCGGCGATGACCTCGGGGCCGATGCCGTCCCCGGCGAGGATGCCGATCTGGTGGGTCACATGCTCTCCCTGCGCAATGAAAAACCGCCCACCTAGGTGGACGGTCGGAGGCGAACGCCGGTGGGGCGGCGTTCGCTAAGTAATGACGATGACGACGAAGTGCAGCGACATAGATATTCAGGGTCGCAGCCTGAGCTCGGGCATGTCAAGGCGGGCCAGATTTGCCACTATTCGTGAACTCTCTCCGACGAAGAGCGCGAATTGGGGCGAAACACGATCAAACTTCGCGAATAGGCACGAGTGCCAGAAAGTCGTACAATATGGATTGCTTGGAGCCGCCCTCAAAGGGGTCGGGTCCGGCTGGGGAAGCAAGAGAGTGGCTGGCATTTTGCCCGCCGAGGCTGGGGAGCCTTGTATTTGCGCTGCGTGCGGCTGGGGAGCCATGCAGTGATCACATCACGGTCTGCCCACGCGCCTTCGGTCCGGGTTCCCTCGTCGCCACTCCGACGGAGAGAGGTACGCCGATGATGCGAACAAGGCTCATGCAGGGTGTGCTCGGGTTCACGGCTCTGACCTTGCTCGTGGGGAGCTTCAAGGTCATGCAGTCGAAGCCGAAGCCGCCTCCCCCGACGACCATCACCGTCAGCCGGGGCGTCGTCCTGGCCAGCGTGAACGCCACCGGCAACGTGACGGTGGAGGATCAGCTGGCCCTCGACTTCCCCGTCGGCGGGAAGGTCACCGACATCTTCGTCAAGGAAGGCCAGCGAGTGGTGACCGGCCAGCCCCTCGGCGCCATCGACACCGCGCCGGCCCGGGCGAAGCTCGCCCAGGCCCAGGCCGACTACGACGCCGCCCAGGCGAACGTCCGCAAGCTGCTCGAGGGGTCGACACCCCAGGAGCAGCAGCAGAACAACGTCAACATCGACGCGGCGCGGGCCTCGCTGTCCAAAGCCGGCGACCAGGTCGGCCGGGCCCAGGACGCCCTGAAGACGGGGAGCGCCACCCGGCAGGCCGCGTTCAACGACGCCAAGACCTCCCTCGCCAACGCCCAGGCGGCGGCCGCCCAGCACGTCAAGGACCTCCAGCTCGACATCGACCAGGTCGCCCAGCGCCTGGGCGAGCACAACGCGCAGCTCAAGGTCCACCAGGCCAAGTACGACTTCGACTCCCAGCAGGCCGACAGCACCCGGGCCGCCGAGGCCGACACGCTGCACCGCATCGACGCCGAGCGGGCCACCCTGGCCGCCATCGAGCAGCGCCAGCGGGACAAGAACTGCACCACCGTCGGAGGCCAGCAGACCGGCGGGAACACCACCGCCAGCACCGCCTCGACCCAGGCGAAGGCCGCCAACACCCTCGCCCTGCCGGTGGCGAACGCCAAGCCGACGTCGACGACGGCCACCACCGCCAAGAACAACAACAACAATAACAACAACAACAAGAACAAGAACGAGTGCGACAACCTCGCCGCCCAGCACGCCCAGGTCCAGAACGACATGGCCCACGACAACGACGTGCTCAGCGTGGTGCGGTCGGACCGCAGCCGCTACGAGGGTTACGTGCGGGACGACAACGAGACCCTGATCAGCGACCACCAGACGGTGGACCAGGACCAGCGGGATCTCGACGACGCCAAGAACGCCCAGAAGGCCGGCATCCTCTCGGACCAGCAGAACATCCAGAGCACCCAGACGCAGCTGACCTCGGCCCTGAACGACCAGCGGAAGGGCGACCTGGCCGACCAGCAGGCGGTGGACACCGCCCGCAACGACGTCAACACCTCTGAGGCGCAGGTGGCCCAGCAGGTGGCGGCCAAGGGTGTCCAGGAGGAACGGCCGAAGAACCAGAGCGAGGTGGCCGCGGCCCAGTCCGACGCCGCCAACAAGCAGGCCGCTCTGTCCGACGCCCAGCGCCAGTTCGACGACACGACGCTGGTGGCGCCGACCGACGGGACCGTGGCCGTCATCGGCGGGCGGGTCGGTGAGGACGTCCCCGGCGGTGGCTCGAACCGGGGCGGGTTCGACGCCAGCGCCCTCAGCCGGCCGCCCAACGCCCAGGCCCCGGGGTCGGTTTCCAGCCGGGCGGGCGGTTTCGTGACCCTGACCAACCTCGGCACCAACGAGGTCAAGGCCCGGTTCAGCGAGGCCGACACGGCCAAGATCCAACCAGGGCAGGCGGCCAAGGTGGAGTTCGAGTCCATCGGGCAGCAGCTGACGGCCCGGGTCATCCGGCTCGACTCGATCGAGACCGTGGTTGCGAACGTCGTCACTTACACTGTGACGCTGTTGCTCGACAAGAAGCTCGAGGAGATCAAGCCTGGTATGACGGGCAACGTCGACGTGATCATCGCCGAGAAGCAGAACGTGCTGCGGCTGCCGGTCACCGCCATCAACCCCCGCAACGGGCGGGCCACCGTCCAGGTGCTGGGCAAGGACGGCAAGACGACCGAGACCCGCCAGGTGACCACAGGCCTGAAGGGCGACGACGACGTCGAGATCACCAGCGGGCTCGACGTCGGCGACAAGGTCGTGGTGGCCACACCCGGCGGGGCCGGAAAGCAGGCGCAGGGATGACGGCGCTGCCCGCAGCCGGTCCGGCGGAGAAGCCCGTCCTCCTGCTCGACCGGCTCCACAAGAAGTACAACCCCGGCTCACAGCTGGAGGTGCACGTCCTCAAAGGGGTGTCGCTGGCGGTGGAGCGGGGCGACTACGTGGCGATCATGGGTCACTCCGGGAGCGGGAAGAGCACGATGCTCAACATCCTGGGCTGCCTCGACGTCCCCACCGAGGGGCGGTACCTGATCGACGGCGTCGACGTCAGCTCGCTGTCGGAGGCCCAGCTGGCCGACGTCCGGAACCAGTACCTCGGCTTCGTGTTCCAGAGCTTCAACCTCGTCCGGCGGACCAGCGCCCTGGCCAACGTGGAGCTTCCGCTCGTCTACGCCGGGGTTTCCCGGTCGGAACGGCGCCGGCGGGCCCAGACGGCGCTGGAACTCGTCGGGCTGGGCGACCGGACGGGGCACATGTCGAACGAGCTGTCGGGCGGCCAGCAGCAGCGGGTGGCCATCGCCCGGGCCATCGCCACCGGCCCGGCGATCATCCTGGCCGACGAGCCGACCGGAAACCTCGACTCGCAGTCGACGGAGGAGGTGCTGCAGATCTTCGGGCGGTTGAACGCCGCCGGCCGCACGATCGTCATCATCACCCACGAGGACGACGTGGCCTCCCACGCCAAGCGGGTCGTGATCCTGGCCGACGGGCGCATCGCCGCCGACCGCCGCAACGCGCCCCTCCACAGCAGTCCGCCCGGCCTCGTCGACCTGACCGCGGCGGAGGAGACCACCGAGATATCGGTGACGGACGCGGCCACGGCGCCGGGGGTGGTTGTGCCGTGACACTGGACAGCATGCGGGTGGCCCTGAGGGGCATTCTGGCCAACCGCATGCGGTCGGCGCTGACGATGCTGGGCATCCTCATCGGGACGGCGGCCGTCATCCTGCTGGTGGCGGTCGGCACCGGCATCTCCAACCAGGTCCAGGTCCAGATCAAGAACCTCGGCACCAACGCCATCTACATCCTGCCGGAGCGCAACACCAGTGCCCAGAACCGGGGGACGAGCGCCCGGCGGATCCGCCTCACCAAGGCCGACGTGAAGGCGCTGTCGGACAAGACGCGGGCCCCGAGCATCGACCTCGTGGCTCCGACGGTGGGCTCCAGTGGCACCGTCACCTGGCAGGGCAACACCTACGCCCTCCAGAACTTCATCGGGGGCTCCCCGGAGTTCGGCGACATCCGCAACACACCCGTCGCCGAAGGTCGCTTCCTCAACGAGGAGGACATCGCCTCCCACGCCAAGGTTGCGGTGATCGGCCAGACCGTCGTGGACCACCTCTTCGGCAAGGGCATCGACCCCGTGGGCCAGCAGGTGGAGTTCAACGGGGTTCGGTTCCGGATCGTGGGCCTGCAGGTGAAGAAGGGGTCGAACGGGTTCCAGGACCAGGACGACTTCATGTTCGCCCCGATCAGCACGGTGATCGACAACATCGTCGGCAACGTCGACTCGTACACGATCATCGGCGCCCGGGCGGCCAACAAGGACATGCTGCCGGAGGCCATGGTCGAGATCCGGACCATCCTGAGCCAGACCCACGCCCTGAAACCCGGCGACCCACCGGACTTCATCGTGTTCAACGCCGCCGCGCTGCTGGCGGCCGGGAAAGCCGCCGCCAAGCAGTTCCAGCTGTTGCTCGGCTTTGTGGCCGCCATCTCGCTCCTCATCGGCGGCATCGGCGTGATGAACATCATGCTGGTGACCGTCACCGAGCGGACGAGGGAGATCGGGATCCGCAAGGCACTCGGCGCCCAGAGGACCGACATCGTCACCCAGTTCCTGTCCGAGGCGATGCTGCTGGCCAGCCTGGGCGGCCTGATCGGGGTCGCCGTCGGCGTCGGGGTCGGCCATCTGAAGAGCGCCACCATGCAGCCGGTCGTGTCGCCGGGGTCCGTGGTCCTGTCCTTCGGCGTATCCGTCCTCATCGGGATCTTCTTCGGCGCCTATCCGGCCAGCCGGGCCGCGGCACTGACCCCGATGGAAGCCCTCCGTTACGAGTAGCTCCACCACCTGAGTCCGGAGACGACCATGGAAGCCACCCACACCGAGACCGCCGGCACCGCCGCCGCCAGTTCGTTCGACCTCGACGCCATGGGCCTCGGGCCGCCGACGAAGGTGCGCCGGCGGGGCAAGATCGACAAGTGGACGCGCATCCTCGGCGTGGCCGTGGTCCTCCTCCTGGTGTTCAACATCGGGGTGCGGATGGGGCACGCGTCGCGGCCGAAGGCGGCGGCGCCGACCGGAGGAGCCGGGGCCGCGGGCGCCGGCGCCGGGGCCGCCGGGGCGGGGGCCAAGGGTGCGCAGGGCGGAGCCGGCGCGGGGACCGGCGCGGCCGGGGGCGACGCCGGTGTGAAGCCCGCCGCGTCGGGCACCGTCAAGGTGATCGACGGCAACGCCATCTACGTCAGCCAACCCGACGGCACGACCAAGAAGGTCGTGGCCAACGACTCCACCCGCTACAACCGCACCGCGCCCAGCACGCTGCGCGACGTCCAGCCCGGGGACAAGGTGTCCGTCGATGGAACGCCTTCGCCCGACGGCACCGTCAACGCCACCCGGGTGAGCGACTCCGCCAGCACGCTGCAGCAACCGTAAGTCTTTCTTTCGTTGGGGCAGGAGCTAGCCTCCGCTCGATGGAAGCGACCCACCTTTCCCCGCAGGCCCACCAGCGACTCGTCGAGGAACTCGACGAGCGGACGGGCCCTCGGCGGCGCGAGATCTCGGAGTGGATCGAACGGGCCCGGGAGCACGGCGACATCCGGGAGAACGCCGACTACGACGCGGCCAAGACCGAGCAGGGCCACAACGAGGCCCGGGTCCGCCAGCTCGAGGCCATCCTGAAGACCGCCGTCGTGGTGGAGTCCACCAAGGCCGACAAGATCGAGGCGGGCACCGTGGTCGAGGTCCG
>JAUZEY010000058.1 GCA_030838785.1 Actinomycetota bacterium
CGCTCGAATGGTGCTACGGGTGCGGCAAGTGCGTCCCGGTCTGCCCGGTCGACCTTGTCGGCGACTACGGCCCCCGCAAGATCCACCGCAAGGTCCAGATGGGCATGGACCTCATGCACGACAAGGATCTGTGGCTGTGCACCACCTGCATGAACTGCCTCCGGGTCTGCCCCAAAGAGGTCGACATGATCAAGATCATGCCGGCGGTGCGGGAAGCGGCGGTGAGTGAGGGCCTCGTGCCCGCCGAGCTGCAGGACGTGTTCGAGAAGACATTCCGCTACGGCAACTGCCTCGGCGAGAACGCCCGCAAGCGTCACGCCTGGACGAAGACCGCCGGCGTGCCGGTGCGGGTGCTGTCGGCCTCGGACCCCGGCCCCGTCGACGTGCTGGTCTGGGTGGAGGACTACTGGAGCTACCACCCCCGCGGCCAGGAAGCGGCCCGGGCCTTCGCCCGGGTGGCCACGGCGCTGGGCGTCGACTGGGCCATCGTCGGCCCGGAAGAGAAGACCACCGCCGACTCGCAGCGGCTGGCGGGGGAGAAGGGCCTCTTCGAGGCGATGATGGAAGACGTCGTGGCCACGCTGGGCAAGTACCAGTTCAACCGGATCGTGACGCCCGACCCCCATGCCTATAACGCATTTACCAAGATTTACCCCAAGTACGGCCACGAGTACGAGGTGCTGCACTACACCCAGCTCCTGGCCCCGCTGATCGACCGGGCGGAGTTCACGACGGAGCTCAACCTCGACGTCACCTTCCACGACCCCTGCTACCTCGGCCGCCACGGCGGCGAGTACGACGCCCCCCGGGTGCTGCTGAAGGCCATCCCGGGCCTGAATCTGGTCGAGATGGAACGGTCCCGGGAGAACGGGTACTGCTGCGGCGGCGGCGGGGGCGGGATGTGGCTCGACGGGTTCACCGCCAACCACACCACGGAACGGCTGTCGGAGCGCCGGGTTCGGGAAGCGGCCGAGACCGGCGCCACGGCCCTGGCGGTGTGCTGCCCCTACGAGGTGTCGCGCTTCGAGGACGGAGCCAAGTCGACGGGCAACGAAACGCTGCGGGTGCCCGACATCATCGAGCTCCTCGACGAGGCGATGGGCCTCGCCGGTGCGAGTGCCTGAGCGGCGATGCGTCGAGCAGCCGCCGGTGCCTGAACTTCGCGTCATCGATTTCGGGCGGGTGTCCGCCCTGCGCTCCCAGACGCTCTGGCACGCGCTGGCCTACGGGGTCTCCGCCGGTGGTCCGCCCACCCTCTCGTTCATGCGGCCGTCGCAGCCCTATGTCGGCCTCGGCTACCACCGCCGGCTGGAGGAGGCCGACGTCGATGCCTGCCGGGAGGCGGGGCTCCCGGTCTTCCGGCGGATGGTGGGCGGCGGTGTGGTGTACCTCGACGAGCACCAGCAGTTCTTCCAGATCTGCCTGCCGCTGAGTTCTGTTCCCCGGTCGCGAGAGGCGGCGCTCCGCCGGCTGCTGACGCCGGCGGTGGCCGCCTTCCGGGCCGCGGGGGTGCCGGCCGAACTCGACCACGACCTGGAGATCGTCGTCGGCGAGGCCAAGATCTGCGGGCACGGCGCGGCCCAGATCGACGACGCCGTCGTGGTCGTCGGCAATCTCATCGAGCGTTTCGACCACGCCGCCGCCGCCCGGGTGCTGGCCCTGCCCGACGAGGTGCGGGCCGAGGTCGTCCGGCTCATGGAGCGCTTCGTGGTCGCCACTCCCGCCGACTCGGCCGCCTTCCGAACGGCGGCCGTCGACGCCTACGGCGAGGCGCTGGGGCTGGAACCGAAAGGCGGCGGGCTCACGGCCTACGAGCGGGAGCGCCTGTTCGAGATCGACGGCCGCTTCTCGTCGCAGGCCTGGTTGCGGGGGCCGGAGCGACCCGATGCACAGTGTGCCCAGGTGAAGGTGCGGGCGGGTGTGTTCGTCCTCTGTGCCGAGCACGAGCGGAGCCGGGCCGTGGCCAGCGTGGTCGGAGGGCGGATCGAACGGGCCCGCGTCTCCGACCCGGAACTGAACGGAGCCGGCGCCGCCCTGGAGGAGAGCCTGGCCGGCGTGGCCATGACCGACGTGGGGTCGGTGCTGGAGGGCTTCGGTGATCCAGGCCGCCGCCTGGCCACCGCCTTCGCCAAAGCCCGCCTGGTCCTGTGAGGCCCGCCTGGTCGTATGAGGAGGACCCCGCCTGGTCGTATGAGGAGGACAGAGCATGAGCGAGATCGCAGAGGTGGCCGGGTTCGGGGTGGCGCTCGACCGGGCCTACGACCCGGCCGGCCACTTCTGGGTCTCGATGATCGGCTCCGACCGGGCCCGCATCGGGATGGACGCGCTCGGCGTGGAGACCAGCGGCACGATCGCCCAGCTCGCCTTCCTGGGGGTCGGTGAGAACCTGAAGCGTGGAGAAGCCTTCGGCAGCCTGGAGGCGGCCAAGTTCGTCGGCCCGCTGACCAGCCCGCTGTCGGGCACGGTGACGGCCACCAACGACGCCGTCGTGGCCGACCCCTCGCTGGTGGAGCGCGACCCCTACGGCGCCGGCTGGCTGGTGGAGCTCACGGTGGCCGACCCGGGAGAGCTCGGCGAGCTCATCTCCGGCGCCGACGCCATTCCCGGCTGGTTCGCGGCCGAGGTGGAGGACTACCGGCTGAAGGGGGTGCTGGCCGAATGACCGCGAGCCGATTGAGTCCCGGGGCGACGGCCCCGACGCCTGGGTTCGCCGTACGGCAGGCCAATTTCGCCGACACCATCGAGTTCTACGCCCCGGGCCTCAAGCGCTGGGAGACGCCGGAGTGGAAGCCGACCAATCCCAAACGCTTCCTGCCGGTCTCGGTCACCGGCTCGGCCTGCGCCCTGTCCTGTGACCACTGCCAGTCGAAGGTTCTGGACGGGATGATCTCGGTCAAGGCCGGCGAGAACCTCTTCGACCTGGCCGCGCAGCTCAAGAGCCAGGGCAGCGAAGGGCTGCTGGTCTCCGGCGGGTCGACCCGGGCCGGCGGCGTGCCGATGCTCGGGCACCTGAAGCACGTCCCCCGGATCAAGGACGAGCTCGGCATGAAGGTGATCGCCCACTCCGGCGTCGTCTCCCCCGCGCTGGCCGCGGGGCTGGCCGACGCCGGCGTCGACGGCGTGATGCTCGACATCATCGGCGCCGACGAGACGATCCACGACGTCTACCACCTCGACCTCACCACGGCCGACTTCGAACGCTCCCTGGCGCTCCTGGCCGACCGGGGATTGCGGATCATCCCCCACGTCGTGTGCGGGCTCCACTACGGCACGTTCCTCGGCGAGCACCGGGCGCTGGAGATGATCAGCCGCTACCCGGTGTCGACGCTGATCATCGTGGTGCTCGTCCCGCTGGTGGGTACGCCCATGGCCCACCTCCCCCCGCCGCCGGTGGAGGACGTCGTCGACTTCTTCGCCACGGCCCGGGCGGCCATGCCGACCACCAAGGTCAACCTGGGGTGCGCGCGTCCCCTCGGCCCGATGAAGCAGGAGCTCGACCGGGCGGCCATCGACCACGGCCTCAACGGCATCGCCTACCCCGCCGACGGCGCCATCGCCTACGCCCGGTCGCGGGGGCTGGAACCGAAGCTCTACGAGTACT
>JAUZEY010000099.1 GCA_030838785.1 Actinomycetota bacterium
AGGACTACGGCGTGGACGACGTCGTGACCGGCGAGTCACCCCTGGCCGCTCTCCGAGCCGGCCTCGACCGCTTCGCCCCCGACGAGGTCGTCGACCTCTCCGACCAGCCCGTTCTCGACGCCCGGACCCGCCTGCTCCTCGCCGCCCACGCCCTGGCCCGGGCCGTGCCGTACCGGGGGGCCGGCTTCGCCTTCGAGGTGCCGCCCCGGCCCCGGCTGGCCATGAAGCCGTCGATCGCCGTCATCGGCACCGGCAAGCGGACGGGCAAGACCGCCGTCGCCGCCGAACTCGCCCGGGCGCTGGTGGCGGCGGGGCAGAAGCCGCTCATCGTGGCCATGGGCCGGGGCGGGCCGATCGAGCCGGAGGTCGTCGACCCGGCCAGCTTCGACCTCTCGCCGGAGGCGCTTCTCGCCCTGGCCCGCACCGGCCGCCACGCCGCCAGCGACCATCTGGAGGACGCCCTCACGGCAAACGTCGTCACCATCGGGACGCGCCGCTGCGGCGGCGGCCTGGCCGGGGAGCCGGCCAGCGCCACGTTCGCCGCCGGGGTCGAACTGGCAAACCAACGCCCCGAGGAGCTCCTGATCTTCGAGGGCAGCGGGACGAGCATCCCGCCCGTCCACGCCGACGCCACGATCTGTGTGGTGGGCGCCCCGGGGGCGACAGATCCGGAGCTTTTGGTCGGTTACCTGGGGGCTTACCCTCTGTTGCTGGCCGACCTGGTCGTGATTACACTGGTGGAACAACCGCTTGCCGATTTGGGCGCGGTGGCAGCCCTCGAGGAGCGCATCCGGGGGCTCGTTCCAGGGGTTCCGGTCGTACACACCACGTTTCGGCCGCGGCCTCTCGGGTCGATCTCCGGAAAATCCATCTTCTTCACCACCACGGCCCCGCCGGCCGTGACGGGGATCCTGGCGGCACATCTCGAGTCGTACGGCGCCACTGTCGTCGGTCACAGCTCTTCGTTGGCGAACCGTCCCCGGCTCGCCGCCGACCTGCAGGCCGCCGGCCGGGCTGACGTACTCGTCACCGAGCTGAAAGCGGCAGCCGTTGACCTCGCCACCGGGTTCGCCCTGCAGCGGGGGATGCGGGTCGTCTACTCCGACAACCAGATGCTGGTCACCGGGGGCGACGGGCCGCTGGAAACGCTCTTCCCATCCGTGGCCACCCTGGCGACGGAACGGTTCCGGGCCGGCCCCTCCCAGTGAATTGCCCCTGAGAGAAACGATGACGCAGAACCCCCGCCACATCGTCATATCCGACGAAGAGCACGCCCTCCCGTACTCCAAGGGGCTGATGGCGAGCTCGATCATGGCCACCGGGCTCCCCCCGGCGCGGGCCTTCCACGTGGCGGAACGGATCGAAGAGCGCCTCCACGAGCGGGGGGCGGCTTCGATCACCCGGGCCGAGCTTTCGGAGCTGGCCCGCGAGGTCCTGGTCGACGAGGTCGGCCAGCGCTACGCCGACTCGTTCGCCAAGTGGCAGGTCGTGAACCGCATCGACCGGCCCCTCATCATCCTCATCGGCGGGGCGACGGGGGTGGGGAAGTCGACGGTGGCCACCCAGCTCGCCGGGCGGCTCGGGATCACGCGCATCATTCCCACCGACGCCATCCGGGAGGTCATGCGGTCGATGTTCACGGAGGAGCTGATGCCCACGCTCCACACGTCGAGCTTCGACGCCGTCCACCTCGTCCGCCACCCGCTGCCCCGCAACGCCGACCCCGTCATCATCGGCTACCGGGAGCAGGCCGCGGCGGTGGCGGTGGGGGCCCAGGCACTGATGCGCCGGGCGGTGGCGGAGAACACCGACCTCGTCCTCGAAGGCGCCCACCTGGTGCCGGGGTTCTTCGACCCGGCCGAGTTTTCCGGAGCATTCGTGGTCCAGTTCGTCATCGCCGTCGACGACCCCGACGCCCACCGCTCGCACTTCCTCGCCCGGGCCCACGACACCCGGAGCCGGCCGTCCGACCGGTACCTCGACTTCTTCGACAACATCCGCAAGATCCAGCGCTACGTGAAGTCGCTGGCCCTCGAGCGGAGCGTTCCCATCGTCCACTCCTACAGCCTCGACGCGACCCTCGCCCAGGTCATCGAGCTGGTGGTGAGCCGGGCCATGGAGGGGATCCCGCCTGATAACGGGCATCCTGTGAACGGGCTTTCCGACAACGACTCGCACCGTCTGCTGCACGAAGCATCCGCCAGGAGGACACACGACCGATGACCACTACGGGGGAGTTCGCCGCCGAACGGGCCCAGCTGGGACTCCGCGACCGTGACGAGTTGCACGAGATCGCGTCAGCCATGGGCGTCCGGGGGGCGACCCGCCTGCGCAAGGCGGACCTCATCGAGGCGATCCTCGACAAGGCCACGAGCGGGGCGTCGGTTCCCGAGCCGACCGGCGAGAAGCCGAAGAAGCGGGCCACCCGCCGCAAGGCGGCCGACGCCGAGGCGCCGGCCGCGCCCGAGGCGGGCGGCGCCGCCCCGGCGGCGGGCGGGAGCGAGAACGGCGACGCCGGGCGAACCGAAGCCGGCGAGCGGTCCGGCGGCGACCGGTCCGGCAGCGACCGGCCCGCGCCCGAACGGACAGGGTCCGAACGGTCAGAGCCCGATCGGACAGGGAGCTCCGCGTCGGCGGCCGGCCCGGCGGAGGCGGGCGAGCCGCAGCGGCTCCGCTTCGGCGGCTCCGGCGAGGCGGCGAGGTCCGAGCGCCCCACCCGGGCCGAGGGCGGCGAGCCGCAAGCGGTCGGGGCCCCGGCCGGCGACGCCGGTGCCTCCACGGCGCCCGCTTCCGGCGGCGCCGACGGGTCCGGCAACTCCATGGCCACCGCCCCCGACGAGCGCGACGACCACGGCGCCCGGTCGGGCGGCGGGTCGGCGCCCCGTCCCCAGGGGGTCGACGGCGACGGCCGGGATGGCTTCGGCGAGGGCCGCAGTCGGCGGCGGCGGCGGCGGGGCCGCGACCGGGGCTTCGAGGGCGCGGCCCCGAGCGAGGGCGGCGGCGGTCAGCACCCCCGGGAGCGGGAGCGGCCGCAGGAACGGGAACGGCCGCAGGATCGGGAACGGTCGCAGGAACGGGAACGGCCGCAGGAACGAGAACGCGAGCCCCGCCCGTTCGA
>JAUZEY010000134.1 GCA_030838785.1 Actinomycetota bacterium
GGACGCGTGCGCAGACCGGCAGGCAGCGACACGACGTGACGCTTGGGCGCCTGCAACACGGGCACGCTCATCCTCCGGCAGCGGTCGTGGAAGCCCTGGCCGGTGATCCCTCCGTCGTCGATCTCCACGACCCGGGCGCCGGTGGCCTCGGCGAAATCACGGGCGAACTGATTCCAGGCATCCCAGGAGGTCAGGTCGGCATCGACCAGGACCCGTACGTCGCGGGCGGCGATGGACTGGTCACGGATCCGGGCCGGAACCACGGCCCCGAGCGGCTCGGCCCACAGCAATTGATGATGAAGGCGTTCATCGCCGGCCGCCGCCCAGGCGATCGCCGCGTCCAGTCCGCCGTCGAGCACCCGGGCGATCTGGATGTGGCTGGGCATGACCCACTCGTCCAGGCGTAAGTCGGCGCGCACCGTTGCGACGAGTTCATCCGGCAGCCAGCTCACATACCCGAGCCGCAACGGGCCCGACGTCCCCGCCAGCCGCCGCTGGGCGCTGGCGGCGAGGGCGATGATCTCGCGGGCATCGGCCAGGAGCAGCCGGCCGGCCGACGTCAGTTCGACATGCCGACGGTCGCGGAGGAACAGCTGGACCCCGACGCTCGCTTCGAGCGCCTTGATCTGCTGCGAGAGCGACGGCGCGGCGATGTGGAGACGCGCCGCGGCGCGTCCGAAGTGCAGCTCCTCGGCCACGGCGACGAAGTACCGCAGCTGACGCAGTTCCACTCCCCGGAGAGTACGGCCCGTATGAGGCAATGTCTAACAGCATGACCGCAAAAGTCGTGGAGATCCCGAGGTCGGTGGGGGACGATCGACGCCATGACCCCCCTGGCGACCCGCCGAGTCCTCCACGGCCCGTCCCCGGAGCCCCGCCGGCGAAACTCCGCGCTTGGGCTGACGGCGATCTGCCTCGGGTTCCTCATGATCACCCTCGATGCGACGATCGTGAACGTGGCCCTGGGGCCCATCACGGCCGAGCTCGGCGGCAGCCTTGCCGCCGCCCAGTGGATCGTCAACGGGTACACACTCGGGTTCGCCTCGCTCCTGCTGAGCGCCGGGGCGCTCGCCGACCGTGTCGGGGCGCGCACCGGGTTCCTGATCGGGGTCGGCGTGTTCGCCGTCGGGAGCGCGACGTGCAGCGCCGCGTTCTCGCTCCCGATGCTGATCGCCTCCCGGCTGCTGCAGGGCCTGGGTGCCGCCTGGCTGATGCCCTGCTCACTGGCCCTGATCGCCCACACCTTCTCGCGCCTCGAGGAACGTCGACGGGCGCTGGCGATCTGGGGCGGTGTATCCGGGATCGGCCTCGCCTGCGGGCCGGTCCTCGGTGGGATCCTGACCAGCCTGATCAGCTGGCGGGCGATCTTCCTCGTCAACATCCCGGTCGCGGCCATCGCCGGGCGGCTGCTCGTGTCCCACGTTCAGGAAACCCCCCGCCATCGACACCCCCTCGACGTTCCCGGCCAGGTCCTGGCGATGGTCGCCCTCTCACTCCTCACCGGCGGGTTCGTCATCGCCGGCCAGGACGGCTGGGGAAGCGGCCTGTCGCTGGCCCTGCTCACCGCCGGTGCCATCGGGGCGCTGGCGTTCATCGCCGCCGAACGGGCCGCGGCCAATCCGCTGGTCGACCCGGAGCTGTTCCGCTCCCGCTCGTTCTCCGTGTCGGTGACGATCGGGATGATCTTCAACTTCTGTCTCTACGGCAGCCTGTTCTGCCTCTCCATCGACATGCACCAGACCCACGGGCTGGACGCCCTGAACACCGGCCTGGCACTCCTGCCCGTGACGGTGGTCACCGGCGGTGCCGCCCTCGGGAGCGGGCGGGCGGTGAGGCGGTTCGGGGAATGGCCGGTCATGCTCACCGGCCTGGCCGCCGGCGTCCTGGCCGCCGTGCTCGTCGCGCTCAACGGAACACACGGCCCTCTGTGGTTGCTCGTCGGCTCGAGCCTTCCGCTCGGCGCCACCGCCCTCGTCATGCCGGCGATGACCGCCGTGGCCATCGGGAGCGCCGCTCCGCACCGCATCGGCCTCGCCTCCGGCATCCTGAACGCCGCCCGGCAGACCGGCGGCGCCCTCGGCGTAGCCGTCCTCGGAGCGCTGCTCTCCGAGCACGGCAACCAGGTCGCCCTCCACCTTGCGTTCGTCGTCATCGCCTGCGCCTACACCGCCGGACTCGTCCTCGCGGTCGCCGGCCAACGAGAGACAGGAGACCTCCCATGGAGTACCTCGTCACCATGACCACCCACGTTCCGGACGGCACGTCCACAGAAGCGGTCGAAGACATCCGCACCAGGGAAACCGGGCGCGCCCGCGAGCTTGCGGCGCAGGGATCCCTGCGCCGGCTCTGGCGGCCACCGCTGCAACCCGGCGAATGGCGGACGCTCGGACTCTTCGCCGCTCCCGACGTGAGCCAGCTCGAGGACATCCTGGCCTCGATGCCTCTGCGCGTCTGGCGCACGGACGAGGTCACGGTCCTCTCGCCTCACCCCAACGACCCCGGTAACCGGAACGGCGGGACAGCCACCGAGTTTCTGACCTCCTTCACGATCGCCGTCCCCGGCGGGATTCCGGACAGCATGGTCGAACACACCAAGACGCGGGAGGCAGAACGGGCGGGCGAACTGGCCCGGCAAGGGCACCTCCTTCGACTGTGGGTGCTGCCCGCCACACCCGGCTCGTCGCGCTCCTTGGCCCTCTGGCGGGCCGCGGAGCCTTCAGAGATGCAAGCGATACTGGAGTCGCTACCTCTGTACCCCTGGATGACCGTGGAGACCACGTTGCTCGGGAAGCACCCGAACGACCCGGCTCTCCAAGGGCTGACAGCGGGAGGGAACCGGTGAGCGGAAAGAACCAGCGGGTCGCCGTCATCACCGGTGCTTCCCAGGGCATCGGCGCCGGCCTCGTCGCCGGATACCGCGGACGGGGCTGGGCGGTCGTCGCCAACTCCCGCACGATCAAGCCCTCCGAGGACTCGAACGTGCTGGCCGTCGATGGCGGATTCACGCGCTGAGACGTCCGGGTCGTTCGCTGCGAGCGACGCCCGGGACCGGAAAATTCGACATCACCAGCCCAGAGGGAAAAGGGACCACCCTCTTCGTCAAGATTCTGCTCCCCGACCGGTAACCAAGCCGGCGGGGTGGGAGATCTGAGTTCCCATCACCTCTGAATCCTCAGGATGCGGTCGGTCAGGTCGATCGGCGTCGTTTGGCACGGCGCTGCTGATCTCGGCTTCAAAGAACGGGCTGAATCGTTCGGTTCCGTGCCACCATCCGACTCGTAGCCGTGC
>JAUZEY010000149.1 GCA_030838785.1 Actinomycetota bacterium
CCGGAGCCGACCAGGGCGGTGCCCAGGAGGCCCAGGATGCCGACGCCGGCGCCGGTGCGGGCCAGGGCGCCGGGGCTCCCCAGGGTCTGCCCGACGATCCCGCCCGACGACGAGGCCGGCTGGGCCGAGAGCGACGCCGTGGCCGTCCGGGGGGCGGCACTGGCGCTGGCCCGGACCGCCGGCGACTGACCCGTCGCCCGGGACGAAACCGTGGCCCCGGCGGGGGATGCGGCGGCCGTACCCGACGCCCCCGGGGCGGAGGCGGTGGCGGCCGTGGAGGCGTCGACGCCGGCGGTCGGGACGACGCCCGAGAGGTCGAGGTTCGAGAGGTCGACGCCGGGGGCGATGGCGTGGACGAGGGCGTCGACACCGGCGGCCGAGACACCGAGGCTGGTCCCGTCGGCGGAGGTGGCACAGCTGATGTCCAGGGGCTTGGCCTGGACCCGCCCGGCGGCGGAGCCGACCACGGGCAGGGAGCCCAGCACCGGGAGGGAATCGGTCAGGGCCGGGAGGGAGACGGCCAGCTTGACGCCTGTCCCGGCCTGGTCGGATGCCACCGCGATGCCGTGGTCGGAGGCGAGGGCAGAGCTGCCGGCGGCGGTGACATTGGCGGCGTCGACACAGGCCTGGTTCACGAGGCTCAGGGTCTGGCTGACGGCCTCGGCGGTTCCGGCGGAGACGGTGGCGTCGGTCTGGACCCCGTCCGTGGCGCCGGCGGGGGCGGCGGCGGCGATGATCCCGAGGCTCAGCAGGGCGCCGGCGCCGAGAGCGGCGATTCGAGTGGTGCGTCCGGTCATGTGTGCGTCCTCCCAGTACGAGGGTTCCGGTTGACCCGTTCGCCCTTGGATCTGCCCGGCCACTTGAAACAGGCGTGAGGGAGGGATGAAAAGTTCTTCAGGGTCGATTTCCGGTCATTTCGCCCCAGGCGAAGTACTCGCCGGCCAGGTCGTGGCGCTCGACCTCCAGGCCCGGGACGAGGTCCGCGAGGTGACTCCAGGGCTCGGAGAACCCTTCGAAGGTCGTCACGTAGTCGCTGGCGACGTACCAGACCAGGAGGTTCATGGCCGGCGCCCACCACGGCGCCCACATCGGGCCGACGGCGGCCGCCCGCCCGCCGGGCCGGAGCCGGCCGACGATCGCCTCGAGGGCGGCCCGGGAGCGCAGGACGTCGTGGGTGAAACAGAAGAGGGCGGCGTCGAGGTCGTCGTCGGGCCGCATTTGGTCCTCGGGCAGGCCGAGCCGGAGGTCGACGTTGGACCAGCCGAGGCGGTCGGCCCGCTGGCCGGCCTGGGTCAGCATGTCGAGGCAGGGCTCGATCCCCACCAGGCGGCCCGACGGGCCGATCCGGGCCTCGATGGCGGCGAAGCACAGTCCCGTCCCGCAACCGACGTCGACCACGGTGTCGCCGGGCCGGAGGTCGAGCAGGGAGACGACCCGGGCCCGGTCGGGGCCGGCCCAGCCGGTCTGGGCGTCGTAGGTGTCGGCATGACGCTCGTAGAGGGCGCGGGCGGCGTCGGGATCGGGTCTCCCCTGCTCCGTCGGCGGTGTCGGCGCACCGGCCATACCCCTCCCTTCCCCAGGTGGGGGCACGTGAACGCATAGCCTGATGGGTAGAACTGGAACACCATCGTGCCCACCAGCGTGTCGGATCCTAAGCCCATCTACGACGAAGCGGCACCCCGCCTGTGGCCCGGGGCGGCGTTGGGCGCGCCCTACACCGTCCCCTTGCAGCGGGTCCGGTCGCACTCGCTGCGCCTGTCCGACGGGCACCGCATCGGCGTCACCGTCGGCGGCCGGGGCATCCCGCTGGTGGTGGCCCACGGGTTCTCCTTCGCCGGCGGTCTCTACGTGCAGTCGCTGTCGCGGCTGGCGTCGATGGGGTTCCGGGTGCTGGCCGTCGACCTGGCCGGCCACGGCGGGTCGACCGGGCTCGGCGTCCGGGGCTGGGACCTCGACGGCTACCGGCGGTTCATGGCCCAGGTGCTCGACGAGCTCGGCGTCGGCCCGGCCGTATTCTGCGGCCACTCGCTCGGCGGCCGCCTGCTGGCCGAGCTGGCCGCCGAGGAGCCGGAGCGGGCGATCGCCCTCCTCCTCGTCGACGCCGCCGTCGGCCGGGAGTGGGACGACCTGGCCGGCTTCGCCACCTGGAACCCGGCCCTCCTCGGGATCCTCGGGGCGTCGCTGGCCGCCGACACGCTGTCGACGTTGTTCCTGACCGGGAACCAGGGCCTCAAATTGCAGGGGCTGGCCATCCCGCAGGCCATGGCCAACGCCTTCGCCCCCTGGCGGCTCGTGGCCCCCGCCCTGTCAGTGCTGCTCTCGGGCGGCAGCGCCGTCACCCTGAGCCGGTTGAAGGAGGCCACGATGCCCGTCTTCGTCCTGCACGGCGAGCGGGACCAGGTCGTGCCGGTGGCCGCCGCCCGCGACGCCGCCCGCCGGGCCGGCGGGGACCTCGTGCTGGTCCACGGCGCCGCCCACTCCTGGCTGCTCGAGGACCCGGAGACCCTGCGCTCGATCGTGGCCGAGCTCCTGGGAGACGGGCTCGGCACGGCCTGTCTGCGGGCCATCGCCGACGCCGGCCTCGACCCGTCCACCGTCAGCCTGGCCGAGATGGAGGAGACCTTCTACGCCCCCGGCGCGCTGGCCCTGCGCCTCGGCCCCGGGGCCCGGCGCGAGGAGCTCCGGGCCAGCCAGGCACCCCGCTTCAGCTGGTCGCGAGTGGCCTGATCCTGTCCGCGACGTAGCGGGCTTCCCGATCGCCGAGCAGGATGAGGTAATGGTTGGTGTCGGGCACCTCCTCCACCTTCAGGTGGGGCAGGAGGGCCCGGGCGTCGGCGATCGTCTCGGCCGGCAGCAGCGGCCGGTCCTCGTTCTGGAGGCCCCGGGCGGCCCACAGCAGCAGGCAGGGATCGGCCAGCGAGTGGAGCGCCTTGCGGTCGCTGTCGCCGTCGAGGAGGTCCCGCCCGTCCGCCCTGACCGCCCCTTCCGAGACCCGGGAGCGGAAGAAGGTCTCCCCCTCCGGGTCGATCTCCGGCGGGGCGAGGTCGTAGTCGACGTAGTCGACGATGTCATCGGTCCACGCCGCGGTGGCGAAGGCGGCGTGGGTGCGCCAGAACTGGCGGTAGGCGTCGACCGACGGGAAGGTCATGCGCAGCCGGCCCAGACTCGGGCCCAGCACGGATTCGAGGACGACGTCGGGGTCGGCGTCGGGCGGGACCGGGAGCGGCAGCCCGCCGTCGACGAGGACCGTGGCCGACAGCCGGTCGGGGGCCATGGCCGCGAACCGGGCCACGACGTAGGCGCCCATCGAGTGCCCGGCCAGGACGGCCCGGGGGCATTCGACATGGTCGAGGACGGTCAGGAGGTCCTCCACGTGGGCTGCCATGCCGAAGCGCCCGCCGACCCCTGAGCTCTGCCCCCGGCCCCGGAGGTCGGGGGCGAGGACCGTGACGGCGTCTCCCCCGCCGGCGAGGTGGCGGACCACCGGCGTCCAGGAGCGGTGCGAGCCGGTGATGCCGTGCACCAGCAGGACGATGGGGATCTCCGGGTTGCCGAGGGGCGCACCGGCCACGCCGACGTGGAGGACTCCTCCGGCGACGGGTACGGCGAGGGCGCTGTGGAAGGGCTGTGCCATACGGCCAGCCTGTCACAACACCCGGGAGTGATTGCTACGCGCGCCGCTCGATGACGGTACGGCGGACGGCCTGTGATGTGGCCGGGCTGGACAGCTCGAGGTTCTCGACGGCGAGGTCGGCGACGACGGCCTGGCCGAGCTCCGTGCGCAGGGTCTCGTCGTGCAGGATCTGGAAGAAGCTTTGCCGCATCCCCGTCCTCCGGTGCTTCCGTGGCCTCGTGCTCCGCGGCCCTCGAGCATTCGTTTCGGACGGAAAAGCCGCCGACTTGAGGACGATTTAAAAGAGCTTTGCCAGCGCCGCGGCGAGGGCCCGGAACGCCCGGCCGCGGTGGGAGAGGGCGTGCTTCTCCTCGGGGGTGAGCTCGGCGAAGGTGCGCCCGTC
>JAUZEY010000159.1 GCA_030838785.1 Actinomycetota bacterium
CTCGTAGCCCGCCGCCCGCAGCGCATGGCGGATGCGCAACACGTGGTTGCCGATGGCGTCGCCGGCGGCGAACACCGGGAGAAACTGGTGGACCGCCGTCAAGAGCGGGCTTCGAGCTCGGCGACGCGGGCCGACAGGGCGGCGATCTCGGCCGCCATGACGGCCCGCTCGGCGCTCTGCTCGGCCTCCATCCGGTCGAGGCGCTCCGCCACCACGAGGCCGAGGCGGGCGGTGGCCTGACCGAGGATCCCCACCTGGTGCCCCAGAAAGCGCACATACCACCCTATGAACTTCCGCACCGCCTGCTTCACCAGCCGCTGGGGCAACGTGCGGGAGGCGACCGGGGCCTCGACGTCGATGACCGCCTGCTGCTCGAGGAGGAGCGCGGCGCTGCGTACGTCGTCCTGGACGCCCTCCGTGACCGCCAGTCGGGCGGCGGCGCTGCGCACCCGGGCCAGGTAGGGTGCCGGGAAGCCGGGCTCGGCGGCCAACCGATCGGCCTCCGCCCGCACCTCGTCGGCCAGCGTGGCGGTGGTGCCGGAGGGGGTTTCCACGCCATCGAACCTAACACTCGGGGGGTCCGCCCCCGAGACTCCTCGACGTCCACAAGCCAGAGGCGGGGAGCGTCAACGTCAGGTTTTTCCAGGGTGGTTTCGTGTCGGGAGACCTTTAGATTCGGGCGGCGACTTCCGATCACTCTGCGTAGCCGATACCCTTTTTCAGGAGTCCTCCTCGATGCCCTCCCGCCGCCCCCTGATCTCTGCGCTGTCGATGCTGCTGGCCGCGGCGGGCGTCCTCACGCCCGGCGCCGCCGTGAACGCCGCCACGCCAGCCGCTCCCCGCTGGCAGGCCAGCGAGCCGGGAGGCTGGTACGCCTGGGGTTCGCCGGTCGTCGGCGACGTCAACAACGACGGCAGCAACGACGTGGTGATCGGCGGCCAGGACGGCGGGCTCTACGCCTACGACGCCGACGGCCGGCGCCTCTGGCGGGCCCAGGCCACGGCGGCCGTGGCCTCGACCCCCGCCATCGGCGACGTCGACGGCGACGGTCGGAACGAGGTCGTGGTCGGAACCGGTTCCCTCGACAGCGGCGCCTACAACGGTGCCCAGGGGGCCCTGGACATCTTCAACAGCAACGGCACCCTGCGCTGCCAGAAGGCCATGAGCACGGCGCACGGGACCACGAACCTGATCAGCGGCGCCCCGGCCATCGGCGACGTGAACGGTGACGGGAAGAACGACATCGTCTTCGGGGCCCACGACACGACGATCTACGTCATCGACGGCAACTGCAACACCATCGCCACCAAGGACAACCGCGACTCGGTCTTCTCCACGCCGGCCCTCTACGACATGGACGGCACCGGAGCGAACGACATCTTCATCGGCGGCGACGCCACCGCCAACTCCGCGGTCCCCGGCGACTCCTTCAACGGCGGGATCTTCCGCCGGCTCCGCTACGACGGCACCCCGACCCTGGCCCAGGTCTGGGAGCGCCACAGCACCGAGACGTTCCAGAGCGGAGCGGCCATCGGCGACATCAACGGTGACGGCCGCCTCGAGGTGGTCACCGGCGCCGGGGCGTTCTACTGCCGGTGGAAGCAGGTCTGCAGCGATTCGAACAAGGTGTGGGCCTTCCACCTCGACGACGGATCGAACACGCCCGGCTGGCCGAAGACGGCCACGATGAACACCACCTTCAGCGCCGCCCCGGCGCTGGGCGACCTCGACGGCGACGGCATCGTCGACGTGGTCGTCGGCTCCAACGGCTACAACACCTCCGGCGGGCTCAACGGCGGCGCCATCGACGCCTTCTACAGCAAGGGCGGTCACAAGGCCTTCGTCGTCGACCCCCAGGGCCAGCAGCCCGGTTCGCCGATCATCGCCGACGTCGACGGTCGCCCCGGCAACGAGGTGCTCATGGCCAACGTCGGACGGGTCTTCGTCCTGAACGGCGCAACGCTGACCGACAGCGGGCTCGACCTCTCCGGCCCGGTGCTGCTGAGCCACGTCAACGCCCTGGCCGTCGGCCAGCTCGGAGCCGGCAAGTGGGCGGTCGTGAGCACCGGATTCGACAACCAGAGGAACGGCTGGACCGAGGCCTTCACGATCCCCACCCCGACGTCCGCACCGTGGCCGATGCTGGGCAAGAACCCGCTCCACCTCGGCGCCGACGCGGCGGCCATCGTGCCGATCAGCTGCAACAGCGGCTACCGGCTGGTGGCGTCCGACGGGGGCGTGTTCGCCTTCGGGAGCTCCGGCTTCTTCGGCTCCACCGGCAGCCTCCACCTCAACCAGCCCATCGTCGGGGGCGTCCCGACCGGGTCGGACAAGGGCTACTGGTTCGTGGCCCGGGACGGGGGAATCTTCAACTACGGCGACGCCAAGTTCTTCGGCTCCACCGGTTCGATCCACCTCAACCAGCCCATCGTCGGGATGGCCGCCACCCCGTCCGGCAACGGCTACTGGCTCGTCGCGGCGGACGGAGGGGTCTTCAACTACGGCGACGCCAAGTTCTTCGGCTCCACCGGCAGCCTGCACCTCAACCAGCCCATCGTCGGGATGGCCGCCACCCCGTCCGGCAAGGGGTACTGGCTGGTGGCGGCGGACGGGGGCATCTTCAACTACGGCGACGCCAAGTTCTTCGGCTCGACCGGCGCGATCCACCTGAACAAGCCGATCGTCGGGATGGCCGCCAGCCCGTCCGGCTCGGGGTAGTGGTTCGTCGCTTCGGACGGAGGCATCTTCAACTACGGCGACGCCAAGTTCTTCGGCTCCACCGGCGCTCTCCACCTGGCCCAGCCGGTGGTCGGGATGCGGGCCACCCGGGGCGGGAAGGGCTACTGGTTCGTGGCCAGCGACGGCGGCATCTTCAACTACGGCGACGCCGAGTTCTGCGGCTCAACCGGCCGCAAGAGGCTGAACCTGCCGATCGTCGCCATCAGCTGACCTCGGGTCCGGGGCCGGCTCCGGGACACTCCCTAAGCTGTCGCCGATGCAGCCGGCGGCCGAGCCCACCACGACGGTCGAGCACCCGCCGGCGGCGGTCGATGCCCCGCCGGTGGTCGAGGCCGGACAGCGGCCGTGGTGGGCGGTGCACGGCCCGGCCCTGGCCGGCTACGGCGTCCTCACGGCCGTGGTCTTCTGGCCCGTCGTCGGCCACCTCCGCACCCGGATCCTGTCCGACGGCGGCGACGGCGCCGCCTACCTGTGGAACCTGTGGGCCCTGCCCCACGCCCTGGTCGGTGGCCACAACCCGTTCGACACCCACGACATCTTCTTCCCCGTCGGGGCCCACGCCGCCTTCAACACCAACATGCCGCTGGTCAGCGTCGTGTCGTGGCCGCTCCAGAAGCTGTTCGGGCTGGGGGTCGCCGCCAACCTGGTCCAGCTGGCCGCCATCGTGCTGTCGGGCTTCGGCGCCTACCTGCTGGCCCATCACGTCACCGGGAACCGGGCGGCGTCGTTCGTGGCCGGCGCCGCCTTCACCTTCGCCCCCTACCGCTTCCTCCACGCCGCCCACTACGACCTCTCCCACCTGGAGTTCCTGCCCTTCGGCCTGCTCGCCCTGCTCCGGCTCTACGACAGGCCCAGCTCGCGGCGGGCATTGGTCTTCGGCGCCGTGGCCGGCCTCGCGTTCCTCACCAACCTCTACTACTTCGTCTTCCTCCTCATCGCCTGCGCCGTGGTGGCCGCCTGGCGGTGGCGGCAAACGTTCCGCCGCGAGACGCTCCTTCGCCTGGCCCAGGCCGGCGCCGTGGCGGCCGTGGTCGCCGCTCCCCTGATCGTCGTCATGGCCCGGGAGCTCGTCGTCTTCCACTCCCTCGACCCGGTGCGGGACTGGGCCGGCGCCGACAACTACTCCGCCGACCTGTACTCGTGGGTCACGCCGTCGGTCGCCCAGCGGCTGTGGCGGATCCGCGCCTTCCACGACGACACCCTGTGGACGGGCGGGGAGCGGACCGCCTTCCCCGGCTTCACGATCTGGCTGCTGGCCGCCGCCGGCGCGGTCTGGGGCTGGCGGCACCGCCGGGCCTCCGGATCCGCCCCTGCCGCGGGCTCCACCGGCTCGACGGGCTCCACCGGCTCGGCGGGCTCGGCGGCGGGGCTGTGGGTGGTGCTGGCGGCGGTGTTCGTCCTGCTGTCGTTCGGCCCGTTCCTCCACGTCCACGGCCACCACGGCGCCCGGTGGACGCGCTTCAGCGGCCACTACAGCTTCCCCATGCCCTACTGGCTCTTCCACTCCTTCCCGGTCGTCAACGGGGTGCGGGTGCCGGGCCGGTTCTCGACCGTGGGGATCCTGGCCCTCGACGTCCTGGCCGCACTGGCCCTGGCCCGTCTCGTCGCCCGGCGCCCGGCGCTGCGGTACGCCGCTCCCGCCGTGGCGCTGGCGCTGGTGATGGTGGAGTTCTTCCCCAGCGGCGTCGTCACCCAGAAACCGGCCATCCCGCAGCCCTACGCCGCCATCGCCGCCGATCCGGGCCGGCGGGCCGTCCTCGAGATCCCCCTCCAGTGGCGGACGGGCTTCGGCGACTTCGGCGACACCCACAGCGACCACTCGATCTTCCTCTACTACGCCACCCGGCACGGCAAGCCCGTCGCCAACGGCATGGTCGCTCGCTACCCGCAGCGGAGCCGGCAAGCCCTGCTCGACCACCCGATCTACGCCCAGATCGTTCCGCTCCAGGAGGGGAAACCGGGGTTCGCGGCCACCTTCGACGTCTACGACCTGCGGCAAGCGGGCATCGGCTACGTCGTCTACCACCGCAACGAGGGCCGGCCCGCCGCCCTGGCCTACCTGAGCGGGCTGCACCTGCCGGTGCTGGCCGACGACGGGACCGTCCTGGTGTGGAGGGTGCCCTGACCGGTCGTTCGCCGCCCGGACGGGGGCCGTGTGCTGGAATAGTCGACATTCAGGTCGTCGTGACGGACAAGAAAGCGGAGCGGACCGCATGCGCGTACTGATCACCGGTATCACCGGCATGGCCGGCAGCCACCTGGCCGAGTACTGCCTGGCCCGGGGTGACGTGGAGGTCGTCGGCACGGTCCGGTGGCGCAGCCCGCGGGAGAACATCGCCGGCATCGCCGACAAGGTCCGACTGGTCGACGCCGACCTGCGGGACCAAGCCGGCGTGCGGCGCCTGCTGGAGCAGGTGGAGCCCGACGCCATCTTCCACCTCGCGGCCCAGAGCTTCGTCCCCGCCTCGTGGAGCGGCCCGGCCGACACGATGATGACCAACGTGCTGGGGCAGGTGCACCTGCTGGAAGCCATGCGCGACCTCCGGATGACCGACGTGCCGATGCAGATCGCCGGCTCGTCGGAGGAGTACGGGCTCGTCCATCCGGAGGAGACGCCGATCACCGAGGAGAACCCGCTCCGGCCGCTGTCGCCCTACGCCGTCTCCAAGGTCACGCAGGACATGCTCGGCTGGCAGTACCACCAGAGCTTCGGGCTGCGGACCGTGCGGACCCGGGCCTTCAACCACGAAGGACCCCGGCGGGGCGAGGTGTTCGTCACCTCCAACTTCGCCAAGCAGATCGCCCTGATCGAGGCGGGCAAGCAGGCGCCCGTCCTCGAAGTGGGGAACCTCGAGGCCCGGCGGGACTGGCACGACGTGCGCGACACCGTGGTCGCCTACTGGAAGGCGGCCTTCGAGGGCGAGCCGGGCGAGGTCTACAACATCGGGCGGGGCGAGGCGCTGTCGATCCAGGGGATGCTCGACATCCTCCTGTCGATGGCCAAGGTCGACGTCAAGGTGCGGCCGGTGCCGGAGCGCATGCGGCCGTCCGACGTGGAGCTCCTCCTGTGCGACCCGACGAAGTTCCGGGACCGCACCGGCTGGACGCCGACCATCCCGCTCGACCAGACCCTCCGCGACACGCTGGAGTACTGGCGCGAGAGGGTGTCCTGAGCCGGAATCCCCCGAGCGTCTCCCCCGTGCCCCGGCGTTCGTGAACGACCCGGGGCCCGACCCGCTCGACGTCGCCCTCGACGTCACACCGCTCATCGGAGCGCGCTCTGGCGTCGGGCACTTCGTGGCCGAGATCCTCGACGCCATGCAGGGGGACCCGGGCATGCGGCTCGTGCCCTATGCCCTCAGCTTCCGGGCCCGGCGGCCCGGCGGCATCCCGGGGCTGTCCCGGCCGGCGCCCGGTCCCTCCCCCCTGCCGGCCGGGACCCGCCAGCTGCCGTTCCCCGCCGCGGCGGCCATCGCCGCCTGGGGTCGCATGGACCAGCCGAGCGCCGAACGGTGGCTGGCGCCGGCGACCGTCGTCCACGGGACCAACTTCGTGGTCCCCCCGGTGCGGGGGGCGGGGGCGGTGGTGACGGTCCACGACCTGACCTTCGCCCGGTTCCCGGAGATGGTGACGGCCGATGTCCGGCGCTTGGTGCCGGCGCTGCGGCGGGCGGTCGACCGGGGGGCGTGGGTCCACACCCCGTCGCAGTACGTCGCCGCCGAGGCCAAGGAGATCCTGGGGACGGACCGGATCGTGGCCGTGCCCCACGGCATCCCCCGGATCGCCCTTCCGCCGACACCGCTGGGCGGGCTCGTCGGCGACAGCCAGTTCATCCTGGCCATGGGAACGCTGGAGCCCCGCAAGAACATCCCCCGTCTCGTGGCCGCCTTCGGACCGGTGGCGGCCGCCCACCCGGGGCTGCAGCTGCTCCTGGCCGGGGCCGACGGCCCGGCCAAGCCCGCCGTGCTGGCCGCCCGGGACGCGCTCCCGCCCGGGATCCAGAAGCGGGTCCACGTGGCCGGCTACGTCGACGAGCGCCTCCGGGCCACGCTGCTGTCCCGGGCCAGCGTGTTCGCCTACCCGTCGTTGTACGAGGGCTTCGGCTTCCCGGTCATCGAGGCCATGGCGGCCGGCACGCCGGTGGTGGCCGGCAACGCCGGGGCGATCCCCGAGGTCGCCGGCGACGGCGCCCTGCTGGTCGACCCGACCGACGTCGACGCCATCGCCGACGGCCTGACCCGGGTCCTCGACGACGCCGCCCTGGCCGGGACCCTGGTCCGGGCCGGCCGCAAGCAGGCCGCCGGCTACTCCTGGCGCCGGGCCGCTGAGGGCCTCAAGGACCTCTACCACCGCGCCGCCGAGACCCGATGACGCCCCCGCTGCGGGTGGCGCTGCAGTCGGGGCAGCTCGACCAGCCGGTGCCGGGGGGGATCGGCCGCTACGTCGCGGGGCTGCTGCGCCATCTGCCCGAGGCCGGCGTGGCCGTGGAGCGCTTCGCCGCGGACCGGTGGCGGTACGAGGCGTGGCACCGGTTCCGGCGGCCATCGGTGCGGGCTGCGGGGGACCTGGTGCACGCTCCGAGCCTGGCCGTGCCGCCGCCGGGCCGGCGTCCGCTGGTGGTGACCGTGCACGACCTCGCCTTCCGTACCCACCCCGACTGCTTCCCGCCCCGGGGACGGGCCTTCCACGAGCGGGGCCTGGCCCTGGCCCGGGCCGATGCGGCGGCCGTGATCGTTCCCTCCGAGGCCACCGCCGCCGAACTCCGCGACGCCGGTTTCGACGCCGCCCGCGTCCACGTCGCCCACCACGGCATCGACCTCGACGCACCCGACCCGCGGGGGTCACCGAGCCACCAGTTCCCGGCCGCCGGGCTCAGCCCCTTCCAGGCATCGCACCCCCACTGGCAACCGGTGGGCGGCGTGCCCGGCGGGGACCCGTCGGCCGGGCCGGATGAGCCGCTGGGGCTGGCGCCGCGGTCGTACGTGTTGTTCGTCGGGACGGTCGAGCCCCGCAAGGGGATCGACGTGCTGCTGTCCGCCCACGACGCCCTCCGCCGGGAAGGCCACCCCGACCTCCGGCTCGTGATCGCCGGACCGCCCGGATGGGGCGAGACCCCGGCGCTGGACGGGCCGGGGGTCATGGCCCCGGGCCGGATCGACGA
>JAUZEY010000184.1 GCA_030838785.1 Actinomycetota bacterium
GTGGTGTTCGCCGGCGGCACCTTCGCCAGCGTCAACGGCAGTGCCCGGGCCAACCTCGCCGCCTTCGACGCCGCCACCGGCGTCCTCGTGCCCGGGTTCGTGGCCGACACCGACAACGAGGTCCGGGCCATCGTCCCCGCCACCGGCGGAGCGAGCATCTTCGCCGGCGGCCTGTTCAAGAAGGTCAACGGCCAGGGCCGCAGCCGCCTGGCCAAGCTCGACGCCGCCACCGGCGCCGTCGCCGCCTGGGCCCCCAAGGCCAGCGGCGAGGTGAAGGCGCTGGCGGTAGCGGGCAACGTGGTCTACGCCGGCGGGGCCTTCTCCAGGATCGGCACCACCACCCGAAACAAGGCGGCGGCCTTCGACGCCACCTCCGGGGCGCTGTCGTCGTGGAACCCCGACGTGTCCAACGTGGTGTGGGGCATGGCCGTCTCGCCCGACGCGAAGACCGTCTACCTGGGCGGCGCCTTCACGACCGTCGGCGGCGCCACCCGCAAGAACGTCGCCGCCGTGTCGGCCGCCACCGCGGCCGTGACGACCTGGAAGCCGGCCGTCACCGCTCCGCTGCGGCGGGTCGAGGCCACCGCCACGCAGGTGTTCGTGACCGTGGCCGGCCAATCGTCCGCCGGGGGGAACCGACTCGTGGCCTTCAACGCCGCAGGCACCGGCGCCAAGCAGTGGGAGGGCACGGCCGACGGCGACGTCGTCGCCCTGGCCGTCGACGGGCCGACCGTCTACGCCGGCGGACACTTCGACGTCGTCGGCGCCAGCAACGCGACGGGCCAGAACATCCGCCACCACCTCGCCGCCTTCGACGCCGCCACCGGTTCGCTGAGGGCGTGGGCGCCGGCGGTCAGCGGCCCCCACGGCGTCTGGGCGCTCTCGGCGTCGGGCGGCTCGGTGATCGCCGGAGGCGACTTCCAGGTCGTGGCCGCCACCGTCGCCGCCGGCCTGGCCCGCTTCCCGGCGGCGTAACGGCTGGGCGGCGCCGACCCTCATCCGCGCCTACTCACATTGTGACTACACGGATCCAGCCGCGCTCAGCGCCGGTTCAGCCGCTCGCCGCACTCCCGGAGCCATTCATCGATCGCCCGGACGGCGATCCTGGTACGGAGCGTCAGCCCGGGCTTATTGTGCTGGCGTCGGAGCCGGAGCGCGCCGGCTCAACGGGGAGGGGGGCCTAGCCGTGGAGATGACCCGACGTGACTTCTTCAAGGCGTCGGCGGCCGGGGGGGCAGCCGTCGCCTGGGGCAGCTTCGGGTTCGATCTGAGGCCGGCCTACGCCGAGACGACGCAGCTCAAGATCTCGAGGGCCAACGAGGTCCGCACGGTCTGCCCCTACTGCGCCGTGGGCTGTTCGATGATCGCCTACCGGATCGGCGACAACGCCCTGAACGTGAAACCGACGCTGGTTCATATCGAGGGCGACCCCGACAGCCCGGTCAACGGGGGGACCCTGTGCCCCAAGGGCGCTTCGACGATGCAACTCGCCCTGGCCCAGAACCGGGAGCTGCGGCCGAGGGTCCGCCGGGCCGGCTCCACGGAGTGGGTAGACATCGAGTGGGACAAGGCCCTCGACGAGCTCGCCCGGCACATGAAGGACTCCCGGGACAAGAAGACGGTGCTCAAGGACGCGGCCGGCCTCGAGGTGAACCGCAACGAGGGGTTCGGCTTCGTGGGCGGGGCGACCATCACCTCCGAGGAGGGCTACCTCACGGCCAAGTTCTTCCGGGCGCTGGGGTGTGTCTACCTCGAACAACAGGCCCGCGTCTGACACGGTCCCACGGTGGCCAGTTTGGCCGCCTCCTTCGGTCGGGGCGCCATGACCAACCATTGGCGCGATTTCAAGAACAGCGACGTGATCCTCGTGATCGGGGCCAACCCGGCCGAGAACCACCCCTGCGGCTGGAAGTGGGCCCACGTCGGGCGGGATGAGCGTGGCACGCAGATCATCCACGTCGATCCCCGCTTCACCCGCACGTCGGCCATCGCCGACGTCTACGCCCCGATCCGGGCCGGCGCCGACATCGCCTTCTTCGGCGGGCTGATCAACTACGTCCTCCAGAACAAGCTGTACCACGAGGACTACGTCAAGCTGCACACCAACGCCGCCTTCATCGTGGCCTCGGGCTACCAGTTCAACGACGGTCTGTTCTCCGGCTACGACGAGGCGAAGCGGACCTACGACCCGGCCACCTGGGACTACGAACGCGTGGCGCCGACCGCGCCTGGGGCCGGGGGCCAGCCGGCGGGATCGTCGGGCGGGGCCGAGGCGCTCGGGCCGGCGGCCGGTGCGCCCTCCGGCGGCACCCAGTCGCCGGTGGCGGGGGGGACCCCGGCCGGCGGCGCGGCTCCGGCCGCACCGGTGGCCTACGCCAAGACGGACCCGACGCTCCAGGATCCCCGTTCCGTCTTCCAGCTGATGAAGGCGCACTACGCCCGCTACACGCCGGAGAAGGTGTCGGAGATCACGGGCATGCCGGTGGAGAAGTTCACCGACATCGCCAAGCGGTTCGGCGCCACCGGCACGCCCGACAAGGTCGGCAACGTGGTCTATGCCGTCGGTCTCACCCACCACACGACCGGCGTGCAGATCATCCGCGGCATCGGCCTGCTCCAGCTGCTGCTGGGCAACGTCGGCCGGCCGGGCGGGGGCGTGAACGCCGAGCGGGGCCATGCCAACATCCAGGGGAACACCGACAACGCCGTCAGCTGGGAGATCTTCCCCGGCTACCTGGCCGTGCCCAAGCCGGGCATGAACACCATGGCCGACTACATGGCCAAGGTGCCGGCCAAGGCGTCGGCCCCCAACGCCGTCAACTACTTCGGCACCAACTACAAGAAGTTCATGGTGTCGATGCTCAAGGCCTGGTACGGCGACGCCGCCCAGCCCGACAACGACTTCCGCTACAGCTGGCTGCCGAAGCCGGGCAAGAACTCGTCGTGGCTGACGATCCACGACGAGGCCCGCAACGGCACCCTCGACGGCCTGTTCGCGGCCGGGATGTCAGGGCTCAACATCGGGCCCGACTCGAAGCGGATGAGCGACTCGATGGGCAAGCTGAAGTGGCTGGTGGTCATGGATCCGCTCCCGACGGCGACGTCGGAGTTCTGGCGGGCGCCAGGGGTCGACCCCAAGAAGATCAACACCGAAGTGTTCTTCTTCCCTGCGACTCACTGGATCGAGAAGGACGGCAGCTTCGTCAACTCCGGCCGCTGGGCGCAGTGGAAGTGGAAGGTCCTCGACGCGCCGGGCCAGGTGAAGGACGACAACTGGATCCTGGGCCAGCTCTTCCTGCGCCTCAAAGCCTTGTACGCCAAGGAGGGCGGGACGCTGCCCGACCCGATCCTCAACCTCAAGTGGGACTACGCCAAGCCCGAGAACCCGTCCCTCGACGAGATCGCCCAGGAGATCAACGGGTTCGACCTCGCCACCGGCAAGCGGGTCTCGTCGTTCGCGACCCTGAAGGACGACGGCACCACCAGCGCCGGCAACTGGCTCTACTCCGGCTCCTATCCGCCCGAGGGCAACCTGATGCAGCGGCGGGGGACGTCGGACCCGACCGGCCTCGGCTACTTCCACGACTGGGCCTGGTCGTGGCCGGCCAACCGCCGCATCCTCTACAACCGGGCCTCGGCCGACGCCAACGGCCAACCCTGGGACCGGACCCGCCCCGGCATCCGCTGGAACGGCACGGCCTGGGTCGGCGACATCCCCGACTTCCCGGCGACGTCACCGCCCGCCGAGGGGAAGGGCAGCTTCATCATGACCGGCGAGGGTGTCGCCCGGCTCTTCGCCCCCGGGGCGCTGACCAGCGACGGCCCGTTCCCCGAGCACTACGAGCCGATGGAGTCGCCCGTCCACAATGCCATGTCCAAGGTGCAGAACGACCCGGCCGTCTTCCTCTACAAGGACGCCAAGGACACCTTCGCCGCCGTCGACTCCGAGTTCCCCTACGTGGCCACCACCTACCGCGTGACCGAGCACGAGCACTACGTGACCCAGAACGTGCCCTACCTGGTGGAGGCCATGCCCGACTTCTTCGTCGAGCTGCCGGTCGAGCTGGCGGAGAAGAAGGGCATCACCAACGGCGGCAAGGTGAAGGTGCGGTCCAAGCGGGGCGAGGTGATCGGGATCGCCCTGGTGACCAAGCGGATGCGGCCGCTCAAGGTAGCGGGGAAGACGGTGTACCAGGTCGGGATCCCGGTCCACTGGCACTTCGCCGGCGGGAAGGACACCGATCCGGCCGCCGGCAAGTTCCGCACGACGCCGGAGATGGCCAACATTCTGACGCCCTACGTGGGGGACGCCAACGTGCGGACGCCGGAGTTCAAGGGCTTCCTCGTCGACGTCGAGAAGGCATAGGGAGGGCCGATGTCTACCGAACTCGGACTGGCGATCCGGCGGAAGTCGGCGACGCCGGCGTCGTCGACGGGGATCCGGCGCGACACCGTCGAGATCGCCAAGGTCGTCGACATCGACCTCTGCATCGGCTGCAAGGCCTGCGAGGTGGCGTGCAAGGAGTGGAACGACCTCCCGGCGGAGGAGACGTCGAACTTCGGGAGCTACCAGAGCCACCCCGACCTGACCGCCTCGACCTGGGATCTCATGCGGTTCAAGGAGGTCGAGCTCGGCGACGGCGATATCGCCTGGCTGATCCGCAAGGACAGCTGTCTCCACTGCTCCGATCCCGGCTGCCTGGCCGCCTGCCCGGCGCCGGGGGCGATCGTGCAGTACACGAACGGCATCGTGAACTTCGACCAGACGAAGTGCATCGGCTGCCAGTACTGCGTGGCGGGCTGCCCGTTCGACATCCCGCGCTTCGACCAGAAGACCAAGAAGGTCTACAAGTGCACGCTGTGCGTCGACCGCGTCTCGGCGTCGCTGGAGCCGGCCTGCGTCAAGAGCTGCCCCACGGGCGCCATCAAGTTCGGCGGCAAGGCGGAGATGGTCAACTACGCCGCCGGCAAGGTCGACAAGCTGAAGAAGCGGGGCTTCGACCACGCCATGCTCTACGACCCCTCGGGCGTGGGCGGGCTGCACATGATGTACGTCGTGCCCCGGGGTGACCGGCTCGGCGACTACGGCCTCCCGTCCGACCCGCAGGTGCCGGGGACGTTCTTCTCAGCACTCTCGGTCCTTCGGAAACTCGGTTCGATCTCGGTCTGGGGCGGGCTGCTGGCCACCGGTATCTTCTACCTGCGGACGGGCCGGCGGCGTCCCCCGCCGGAGGACGAGGCCGTCGCCGAAGCCGAGCGCCTCGGCCACCAGGCCGTCGCCGACGCCGAACGCGAGCGGCACGAATCCGCCCTGAGCGGGGACGGTCCGGGCGGCGCCGGTCCTGCGGCGAACGGTCCTGCGGCGAACGGTCCTGCGGGGAGTGGGCCGGCCGCCACCGGGCCGGGACAGCCGACCGGGCCGGAGGTGGAGCGGTGAGCGCGGTGCGGGCTGGAGCCGTCGGCGTCAACGGGGACGCGGCGCCCGGGGCTGGCATCGAGCGCTACACGTTCGCGGAACGGGTGGTCCACTGGTTCGTGGCGCTGACGTTCATCGCGCTGATGCTGTCGGGCTTCGCCCTCGGCTACCCCCGGGCCTATTTCCTCTCCGGCCTGTTCGGGGGCGGCCAGACGATGCGGTTCCTCCACCCCTGGTTCGGCGTCGGTTTCACGGTCGGGCTCCTGTGGA
>JAUZEY010000186.1 GCA_030838785.1 Actinomycetota bacterium
TTGACGTCCATGTCCTCGCCCCGGGAGTTCTCGCCCACGATCATTCCCTCGTAGACGTCGACGCCGGGGGGGACCAGCATCTCGCCCCGCTCGGAGAGGTTGAGCAGGGCGAAGGTGGTGCTCTGACCCCGGCGGTCGGCGACCATCGACCCGTTGTTGCGGGTCCGGATCTCGCCGAACCAGGGCTCGTAGGCCTCGAAGACGTGGTGGAGGATGCCCGTCCCCCGCGTCTCGGTCATGAACTCCGTCCGGAACCCGATGAGCCCCCGGGCCGGCACCAGGTACTCGATGCGGACCCAGCCGTGGCCGTGGTTGACCAGCTGCTCGACCCGGCCCTTGCGGGCGGCCAGGAGCTTGGTGACCGCTCCCAGATGGTCCTCCGGGACGAACACCGTCATGCGCTCCACGGGTTCGCAGAGCTTCCCGTCGACCTCCCTGGTCACCACCTGGGGCTTGCCGACGGTGAGCTCGAAGCCCTCCCGGCGCATGGTCTCGACGAGGACGGCGAGCTGGAGCTCGCCCCGCCCCTGGACCTCCCACGTGTCGGGGCGGGCGGTCGGGAACACCCGGAGCGACACGTTGCCGACCAGTTCGGTGTCGAGGCGGCTCTTGACCTGCCGGGCGGTGAGCTTGGTGCCCCCGCCCTGGCCGGCCAGGGGCGACGTGTTCACCCCGATGGTCATCGACAGGCTGGGTTCGTCGATCCGGATGACGGGGAGGGGCCGGGGATCGGCGGGGTCGGCCAGCGTCTCGCCGATCGTGACCTGGGGGAGCCCGGCTACGGCGATGATCTCCCCCGGCCCGGCCGAGTCGGCCGGCACGCGATCGAGGGCCTCGGTGATGAACAGCTCGGTGACCTTGACCCGCTCGATCTGGCCGTCGGCCCGGCACCAGGCCACCATCTGACCCCGGGTGATCGTCCCCTGCCGGACCCGGCACATGGCCAGCCGGCCGAGGTAGGGGGAGCGGTCGAGGTTGGTCACCAGGGCCTGCAGCGGGTGCCCTTCCTCGTAGGTGGGGGCGGGGATGCGCTCCACCAGCAGCTGGAAGAGGGGCTGCAGCGTCTTCCCCTCCACGGCGGGGTCGAGCGAGGCCCAGCCGTCCCGGGCGTTGGCGTAGACGATGGGGAACTCGATCTGGTCGTGGTCGGCGTCGAGGTCGAGGAACAGCTCGTAGACCTCGTCGACCACATGGGCCACACGGGCGTCGGCTCGGTCGACCTTGTTGATGACCAGGATGACGGGCAGCCGGGCCTCGAGTGTCTTCCGGAGCACGAAACGGGTCTGGGGCTGGGGCCCCTCGGCGGCGTCGACCAGCAGGAGCACGCCGTCGACCATGGCCAGCGCCCGTTCGACCTCGCCGCCGAAGTCGGCGTGGCCGGGGGTGTCGACGATGTTCAGCTTCACCCCGGCGAAATTCACCGCCGTGTTCTTGGCCAGGATGGTGATGCCCTTCTCCCGCTCCAGGTCCGTGGAGTCCATGACCCGGTCGCCGACGTCCTGGTTCTCCCGGAACACGCCGGACTGCCAGAGCATGGCGTCGACCAGGGTCGTCTTGCCGTGGTCGACGTGGGCCACGATGGCGACGTTGCGCAGGTCGTGACGCGCCGGCATGGAGGAGGCCTTTCAGAGGGGGGCTTTCAGAGGGGACGGACCCATGCTAAACGGCCGGGCTACAGGACGGGGCAGGAGCCGACGTCGACCGCCACGCCCCGGTGGTCGGAGCCGTGGAGCGTGAACCGCTCCGGAGCGGCCGCGCACCAGTCCCGGGGCACGAAGATGTGGTCGATGCGGAGCAGGAACGGCCGCCACAGGGGCGCCACGTAGGTCGGCCCGGCCCGCTTGGCCCGCATGGCGTCGCGGAAGCGCCCGCTGAGGCGCCGGTAGCCCCGGCTCCGGTCGGAGGTGTTGAAATCGCCGGCCAGCACCACCGGCGCCGTCTCGGCCCGGGCCGAGACCAGCAGGGCGTCGCGCTCCTGTTGCTGGGCCCGTATCTGCCCGCGGATCTTGAGGATCCGGCGGGGCCCGAGGTGGGGGCGTACGAGGTGGGCCAGGTAGACGACGAGTCGGCCGCCGGGGGCGTCGACCTCGAGGCGGTGGGCCCGGAAGTCGTTGGGCCAGTTCTGGGGCCGGTCGAGGAGCCGGGCGGGAAAGCGGGACAGGATCACCTGGTTGCTGTACTCGGGACGGATCACGGTCGGGTACTCCGGCGGCGGCGTCCACCGGCCCTTGCCCGCCTCGATGAGCATCACGAGATCCCCGTGCTGGGCCAGCGCGTCGGCCACGGCCCGGTCCAGCGTGGGGTTGCTCGAGCGGACGTTGGCCGAGACGATCCTCAGACCGTGCACCGGCGGCGGGACGGGCTGCGGGCGCCAGGGCCCGACGACGGCCACCCCGGCGGCGAGGAGGCAGGAACAGACCCCGGCGGCCAACTCCGAGCGCCTCTTGACCGCGCCGGCGACGGCCAGCGCCAGGGCGGCCACGGCCAGGAACACCGGCAGGCCGGTAGCCGCCAGGTCGAAGACGACGCCCAGGTCGCGCACGGCGAACCACGTCCACGGCGCCAGCGCCACGGCCACCGCCACGAGCCATCGCCGTCGCCGCCCTCCGAGCATCGGGAGAGCATCCTCGCGAAGCGGCGGGCCGCGCCCATCGCGACCCGCCGTTTCAAGGAGGTTCTGGAGGTGCGGGCGTTCAGTTGGCCTTGCGGTACTTGCGGACGGCCAGGGGGATGAGCACGGCCAACAGCCCCACGGACCACGCCAGGGCCCGGGGCACCGAACCGGGCGTCCCGACCATGAGGTGCCGGGCGGCGTCGACGACCACACTGACCGGCTGGTTGCGGGCGTAGGCCTGCATCCAGCCCGGCATCGTGTTCACCGGAACGAAGGCTGACGAGGCGAAGGTCAGCGGCATGAGGATCGGGAAGGCCATCGCCTGGGCCGTCTCGGCGTTGCGGGCGTTGATCCCGATCACGGCGAAGCCCCAGGACAGGGCGAAGCTGAACAGCAGCACCAGCAGGACGCCGGCCAGGTAGGAGAGGAGGCCCTTGCTGGTGCGGAAGCCGACGGCGACGCCGACCACGGTCATGAGGAGGACGACGAACACGTTGCGGCAGAGGTCGGCCAGCGTCCGGCCGGCGAGCACGGCGGACCGGGCCATGGGCAGGGACCGGAACCGCTCGATGAGGCCCTTGTGGAGATCCTCGGCCAGCCCGACCCCGGTCGACACGGCTCCGAAGCAGACGGTCTGGACGAAGATCCCGGGCATGAGGAAGTTGACGTAGCTGATCCCGGGGACGGGGATGGCCCCGCCGAAGACGTACCGGAACAGCAGCACGAACATGATGGGCTGGATGGTCGAGAAGACGAGGAGCTGCGGTACCCGCGTGTAGGCCAGCAGGTTCCGCCAGGTGAGCGTCCGGGCGTCGGATACCGCCCACAGGAACTGCTGGCGCCGTTGGGCCAGCGTGGGCCGGGGCCGCGGCGGGGCCGCCGGGAGCCCGGCGCCCGGAGCGGGAGCGGCGGGGCCACCCTTGTCGGGCCGGCGGCGGGTGGCGACTTTGGTCGGAGAGCTCATGCGACACCTCGCAGCGGGGAGTCGGCCGGCTCGCCGCCGGACGAGGCGTCGGCCGGCTGGCCGGTGAGCGAGAGGAAGACGTCGTCGAGGCTCGGCTCCCGGAGGGTGACGCCGGACGGGGCGATGCCCTCGGCGTCGAGGGCCCGGAGGACCTCGAGGAGGGCGCTGGGGCCGTCGCTGACCGTGAGGTGCACCGTCGTGCCCTCGAGCACCGGCGGCTGGATCCCGACCCGGCCCAGCGCCTGTAGGGCCATGAGGGCCGAGCCCTCCCCGGGCATGCCGATCTCGATGACGGTGGAGCCGAGGGAGGCCTTGAGCTCGGCCGGGGTCCCCTGGGCGATGATCCGGCCGTGGTCGACCACGGCGAGCTGGTCGGCCAGCCGGTCGGCCTCCTCCAGGTACTGCGTGGTGAGGAGCACGGTCGTGCCGTCGGCCACGAGGTCCTCGATGACGGCCCACAGCTCGCTCCGGCTACGGGGGTCCAGACCGGTGGTCGGCTCGTCGAGGAAGAGCACCGGCGGCCGGTGCATCAGCGACGCCGCCAGGTCGAGGCGCCTCCGCATACCGCCGGAGTAGGTCCGGACGGGGCGGTTGGCCGCCTCGACCAGGTCGAACCGCTCGAGGAGGTCGCGGGACCGTTCGGTGATCAGCGCCTTCGGCAGATGCGTGAGCCGGCCGACCATGCGGAGGTTCTCGGTGCCGGTCAGGTTCTCGTCCACGGCGGCGTACTGGCCGGCCAGCCCGATCGAGTTCCGGACGGCCTCCGGATCAGCCATGACGTCATGGCCGAAGACCCGGGCCTCGCCGGCGTCGGGGCGAAGGATGGTGGTGAGGATCCGGACCGCGGTCGTCTTGCCGGCGCCGTTCGGGCCGAGCAAGCCGAAGACGGTGCCGGGCGGCACGGTGAGATCGATCCCGTCCAGGGCGGGAACGTCACCGAACCGCTTGACGAGACCGGAGGCGACGATGGCGGCGGTTTCCATACTGTCCAGTATCGGTCAGATACTTGGACGAGCTAAATAGTTTTTGTTGCCCGATTTAGGGGGCTATCGGGCGATTTGTCCAGTTAGAGGGCGACGACCGAGTCCTTCGAGCCGTACCCATTGTCGACGTAGCCGTCCGGTTCGGGGTCGTCGACCCAGCGCTCACCGTCGACGAGGTAGCGGTAGCGGTAGGACTGGCCCTGCCGGAGTGTCACCGTGGCGCTGAAGCGCCCGTCCTTGCGCTTCGTCATCGGCGTGGCGTCGGGCGCCCAGGAGTTGAACTCCCCGCAGAGGCAGACCTGATCGCCGGCGTACTCCGCCGGAAGCTCGAAGGTCACCTTCGTGGTCCCGCCCTTCTTGGCCGGTGTCTTGCTGATCATTGCGACTCTCCTCCAGCATGCGGGGTCGAGGGTCCGCCGACCCGCCCGACTTTACCTGCGCCTGTGACGTGCGTCTTCACACTGGTGTTTCCAGTTGTTTACAGATGCCCGACTCGGGCAACTCGACGACGGATGCCACAAGTCGCGCTCCGTACGGGACGACAATGTCCCCTATATGGCTGCCCCCCGCGCCCCCAGACGCATCGCCCTCGTCGCCGCCGCCACCGTGCTCGGCGCCCTCCTGGTTCCGACGGGTGTCGCACATGCCGCGACCCTCACGTTGCAGGTGAGCCCAGAGATCCAGACGGCCGACGCCAACAACTCGGCGACCATCACGCCGACGGTCTCCGCTCCGGTGAGCAGCAACACCGTCATCGACATCGAGATCGTCGACGGCCCGGCGCGCAAGGCCGGCCATGTACCCGGCACACCGGACACGACGTGCACGGTCCCCCAGAACGGCACCGCCTGCCCCGCTGTGACGATCACCAGTACGGAGGCGGGTACGAGCCTCGTACGGGCCTGGATCCCAGGGCCGGGCAGCCCCGACATGGCCGAAGGCCGGCTGGCTTCGAAGAGAGCGAATCCTCTGCTGTCATCGCCGGCCGATGATTGTCAGTCAGGGCTTCTCAGCGGCGGCGACGGCGCCAATTGTGAGAACGGAACCGCCGTTCCCGGCGATCAGGCCGAACCGGACGCCACCGACGTCGTCCAGATCACCTTCCTCAACTTCACGGACGGGCGGCTCGACTGCACGGACCACAGGGGCGGCGATGTCCTGTACAAGAACGCCACGACCGACCCGCAGGCCGAGACGTACACCTGC
>JAUZEY010000199.1 GCA_030838785.1 Actinomycetota bacterium
CGACGTGGCCCGCAGGGCGCAGGAGAGCGGGCACGACGAGTGACGCCAGCGCGGCAGGCGGGATCTGG
The DNA here is from genome assembly GCA_030838785.1 of Actinomycetota bacterium. Lineage (GTDB taxonomy): Bacteria > Actinomycetota > Acidimicrobiia > IMCC26256 > BP-133 > BP-133. The sequence continues at coordinate 69 of JAUZEY010000199.1, forward strand.
CGCAGCACGCGCTGCACCCACGGAGCCACCGTCGTCAGCCGGTGGGCGAACCCGAGGAACGAGGCGCGCATCGCGAACGTCCCGCCGCCGGCAAGGAGGATCGCCGTCCAGACCCGGTTCACCCCTGGCGTCCCTCGGCGATCGCCCCGGCGACGATGCCGGCCACCGCGCCGAACACGATCGAAAGGGCCCCGGCACCCAACTCGCCGGCAAGGACCGCGGCCCCGCCCCCGGCGGTCGCCGCCACAACCGCGGGCTTGGTCACCAGCGTGGGGACGAGGAGCACGAGGAACACGAGCGGGATGGCGAAGTCCAACGGCACGTCGGCGGGCACGGCCGAACCGGCCAGGGCGCCGAGGAGCGTCGCCGTTTCCCAGACGACCCACAGCGTCACGCCCGCTCCCATGTAGTACGGCAGTCGCCTGTGGGGCTCGGTGTGCTCGACCTTCCACTTGGTGATCGACACCGCGTAGGCCTGGTCGGTGAGGAAGTAGGCCGCGACCAGTCGTCGGGGCGTGGATTCGTGGGACAGCTCGGGTGCCAGCGACGCGGAGTACAACAGGATCCGCAGGTTGATCGTCCACGCCGCGATGGCGGCGACAAGAGCCGAGCCGCCGCCTGCCAGTGCCTGGAGGACCGCCAATTGGGACGCGCCCGCGAACACGATCGTCGACAGTCCCATCGCCGCGCCCGTCCCAAATCCGTGTGCCGCCGAGGTGGCGCCCACGACCAGGCCGAACGGCACGACGCCGATCAACATGGGCGCCACGGCCCGGGCGCCGGCTCGAACGTCGGTACGGGACATGCCCGATCATGCCCCGTGAGCCGCGACACCGGTCAGTAGCGTCTGCTGTCATGAGCGGCGGCAGCGGCGACGAATCACGGGACGGGGTGCCGCTGACGAACCTCGACCAGCCGCTGTTCGACGGGGCGGGGGCGACCAAGCGGGACCTCGTCGACTACCTCGACGCCGTCGGCGACCGCATCGTCGCCGCGCTGGCCGACCGGCCGCTGTCGGTGGTGCGGGCCCGCCCGGGGCAGGAACCGTTCATGCAGAAGAACCTCCCGAAGTACGCCCCGGACTGGGTGGCGAGGGTGTCGTCGTGGGCGGAGACGTCGAAGCGGGAGGTGACCTACGCCCTGTGCAACGACCGGCGGACGCTGCTGTGGTTCGCCAACCAGCGGGCCGTCGAGTACCACCCGGCCCTGGTCCGCACCGACGCCGGTGACCACCCGACGCACCTCGTGCTCGATCTCGACCCGCCGGCCGCCGACGCCTTCCCGATGGCCGTCCGGGCCGCCCATCTGATCCGCCAGACCCTGACCGACGCCGGCCTCGAGGGGGCGGTCAAGACCAGCGGCGCCAAAGGGGTGCACGTCTTCGTCCCGGTCGGGGCCACGGCGACGATCGAGGAAGTGGCCGCCGCCACCCGGGCCCTGGCCCTGCGGGCCGAGCGGCTCGACCCCGCCCTGGCCACGACGGCGTTCATCCGGGAGGACCGGGGCGGCAAGGTGTTCCTCGATTCGACCCGGGCCGGCGGGGCGACGGTGGTGGCCGCCTACAGCCCCCGGGTCCGGCCCGGCGCCCCGGTGTCGTTCCCGGTCCCCTGGAGCGACCTCGACCGCGTCGCCCCCGGCGACTTCACCGTTCACACCGCGGTCGGGGCGCTGGGCGACGGCGACCCCTGGGCCGACCTGATGCCCGCCCCGCAGTTGCTCGACCCGGCGCTGGTCGAAGAGGGCCGGGCGATCCCCGGCGGCCGGGTCCAGGCCATGCACGAAGGCAAGCGCCGGGCCCGCGCCCGGCGCGGCTGAGGACCACGGCGTGAGCGAAGATGGAGCGATGGACGGGTGGGGATGAGCGAGGCCGGGGTCAGCCTCTATGAGGCGGCGGGCGGGATGGAGTTCTTCGAGCGCCTCGTGGGCCACTTCTACCGCGGGGTGGAGGGCGACGACGTCCTCGCGCCGCTGTACCCGGAGGCGCCGGACTTCAGCGGCGCCCAGGGCCGGCTGACGCTGTTCCTGGCCCAGTACTGGGGCGGCCCCGGCACCTACAGCCGCCAGCGGGGCCACCCCCGGCTGCGGATGCGCCACTTCCCGTTCCCGATCGGGCCCCTCCAACGGGAACGCTGGCTGGTGCACATGACCGCCGCGGTCGAGGGGAATACTCCCGAGGGTGATATCCGCGACGCCCTGCTCCGCTATTTCCAGAGCGCGTCGGAGCAGATGGTCAACGCCCCCGGCGGAACGCCCTGAAATGGCACCCGGAGGCGGAATCGGGCACTGTGGTCCCCATCCGCCCGCTGGCGTGAGAGAGATGGCGTGAAGCGAACCATCCTGTTGGTTCTGGCTGTGGTGGCCTTGCCCCTGGTCGGGTTCGGCCCCGTCGCCGACGCCACCGGAGCCGCCGCCTGCACCATCAGCGGCACGATGACCTTCACGGCCGCCTCGGTCGAGGCCTCGCAGGGAGCATGGGCCATCGACCCGGCGGTGATCAGCTGCCAGGGCCTGTACAACGGCTACGAACGGATCCTCGGTCCCGGCACCTTCTCCGGGGCCGGGACCTACGCCGCCTTCCCCCCCGGCGGCGGATCCTGCCTGCACCACCTCGGCACCGGGACGGTCGACTACACCGTCCTGACGTCGGCCTCCGACGTCCACCTCGTCGAACCGCACGCCTACACACTGCTCGGGCCGACCGGGACCTTCGAGTCGCCGAGCCTGCGGGGGAGCTTCCAGGTCATGGCCCCCTACGACGGCGACTGCGTGACGAAGCCGGTGACGAAGGCGTTGTTCGTCGCCCAGGCCGTCCTGACCCGCTTCTATCCCGAAGACCCCACCAACCGGTTACCCAAGCCGGAGCGCTAGCGAGGGAGCCGGCATGGCCAAAGCCACCAGAGGGTTCTTCGGTCGGAGGCCCGCGGCGCGGGACGGGCGGCTTCCGCCGGGCCAGTACGACGTGGGCGACGACTGGCCGGTGCTCACCGCCGAGGTGACCCCGAAGCTGGCCACGGCCGAGTGGTCCTTCGCCGTCGAGGGGCTCGTCGAGCA
>JAUZEY010000205.1 GCA_030838785.1 Actinomycetota bacterium
CGCATGGTCGTCCATCGCGTTGCGCACGGTTGAGCTGTACGAATCGCTTTGGGCGGGGCGCAGTCCGCAAGTCTCATTGCCGTATGCGAGCGGCACGGCGGAAAGCCCTCACGGCCCCTAGGGGACATCGCCCTGCGGGTTGGGTCGCATTCCGACCGATCCTCAGGGTGTTCACCATCCTCGGGGAGAGGCAGTCGGCTCATGTCGAAGATCGCAGTTGTCGGAACGGGGTACGTCGGGCTCACCACCGGCGCCTACCTCGCCCATCTCGGGCACGAGGTCGTGTGCGCCGACGTCATCCCGGCCAAGGTGGAGCGTCTGAACCTCGGGCAGATCCCCATCGTCGAAGCCGGTCTCCAGGAGATGGTCCAGGAAGGGCTGGGCGAAGGCCGCCTGTCCTTCGTCCTCGGGGCGGCCCACGCCGTGGTCGGCGCCGAGTTCGTGTTCCTGTGCCTGCCGACCCCCCAGGGCGAGGACGGCTCGGCCGACCTCAGCTACGTCCAGGAGGCGGCAACCGAGATCGCCCCTTACCTGGAGTCGGGCGCCATCGTGATCAACAAGTCGACCGTCCCCGTGGGCTCGGTCGAGATGGTGGCCGACATCATCGGCCGGGCCGACATCGCCGTCGTGTCCAACCCCGAGTTCCTCCGGGAGGGCACGGCCGTGCACGACTGCCTCCACCCCGACCGGATCGTGATCGGCGCTGCCGACCGCGTTGCCGCCCAGCGGGTGGCCGGCCTCTACGCGACCCTCAAGGCTCCGATCCTGATCACCGACGCCGCCTCGGCGGAGACGATCAAGTACGCCTCCAACGCCTTCCTGGCCACCAAGGTCAGCTTCGTCAACGCCGTCGCCAACCTCTGCGAGGCGGTCGGCGCCGACGTCGGCCAGGTGGTGGAGGGCATGGCCCTCGACCCCCGCATCGGGGGGCTGTTCCTCAACCCCGGCCCCGGCTGGGGCGGCTCCTGCTTCCCCAAGGACACCAGGGCGCTGGTCCGCATCGCCGAGGACGCCGGCTACGACTTCATGCTCCTGCGGGGCGTGGTGGCGGCCAACACCGCCCAGCAGGACGCCGTGACCCACAAGATCGAGCGGATGGCGGGCGGAAGCCTGTCCGGCGTCAACGTGGGAGTATGGGGCCTGGCCTTCAAGGCCGGGACCGACGACCTGCGGGACTCCCCGGCCATCGCCATCATCGACCGCCTCCGGGCCCGGGGGGCCTCCGTCCGGGCCTTCGATCCCGCCGTGGCCGGCCCCCTGGACGGCATCGACGTGGTCTCCGACCCCTACGCCGCCTGCGACGGCGCCGACGTCCTCGTGGTGCTGACCGAGTGGCCCCTGTTCGCCGAACTCGACCTGGTGAAGGTGAGGGAAGTCATGGCCTCCCCCCGTATCGTCGACGCCCGCAACCTGTTCAACCCCGCCTACGCCTCCATGCTCGGCTTCGCCTACGAGGGCATCGGCCGGCGGGGCTGGATCGACCCCTCCGAGCTGGACATGCTCGAGCTCAGCGACACGCACTACGGGCGGGAGTGAGCATGAGGGTCGTCCTCACCGGCGCCGCCGGGTTCCTCGGCTCCAACCTCTGCGACCTGCTCCTCGACCGCGGCGACAGTGTCGTGGCGGTCGACAACCTCTGCACCGGCTCCATGGCCAACATCGGCCACCTCGCCGGCCGGGACGGGTTCGCCTTCCAGCGCCAGGACGTGAGCAACTTCGTCCACGTCGCAGGCCCGGTCGATGCCGTCATGCACCTGGCCAGCCCGGCGTCGCCGAAGGACTACCTGGAGATGCCGATCCAGACGCTGAAGGTCGGGAGCCTCGGCACCCACAACACCCTCGGTCTGGCCAAGGACAAGGGCGCCCGGTACTTCCTGGCCTCCACCAGCGAGGTCTACGGCGACCCCCAGGTCCACCCCCAGACCGAGAGCTACTGGGGCCACGTCAACCCGATCGGCCCCCGGGGCGTCTACGACGAAGCGAAGCGCTTCGCCGAGGCGATGACCATGGCCTACCACCGGGCGGAGGGCCTCGACGTGCGGATCAGCCGCACGTTCAACACCTACGGCCCCCGGATGCGGCCCGGTGACGGGCGGGTGGTGTCGAACCTCATCGTCCAGGCCCTGGCCGGCACCCCGCTCACCATCTACGGCGACGGCTCCCAGACCCGGAGCTTCTGCTACGTCGACGACCAGGTGCGGGGCCTCGTGGCCCTGCTCGACTCCCACCACGTCGGCCCGGTCAACATCGGCAACCCCGACGAGTTCACGGTCCTCGAGCTCGCCGAGGCGGTGCTCGACGTGACCGGCTCCACGTCGGAGATCGTCTTCGAGGCGCTCCCCGTCGACGACCCGACGCAACGCTGCCCCGACATCTCCCTCGCCGCCTCGGTGCTGGGCTGGAAGCCGGACGTGGCGCTGCGGGAGGGTCTCGAGCGCACAATTGCCTGGTTCGCGGCCCACGCCTGATCCCTTACGGGCGGGTTGGGCCCGCCCCTAGGGGGCTCGCCCCAATGAGGTCGGAGCGGTATCTCCCGATCTTCAGGGTATGGCCCTCCAGCAGCTCCTCTCTCCCCTGCCCGTGCTGCCCCGCACGGTGCCGATCGCCCGGCCGGTGGCGATGGCCGCGCCGGGCTCTCCGGAGAGCGCCTACCTCAGGTTCGTCAAGCCGCTGTTCGATTCGTCGCTGGCGTTCGTCGGGCTGGTGGTCCTCCTGCCGGTGGCCGCTCTCGTGGCCCTGGTGGTCCGCATCGGGCTCGGCCCGGGCGTGCTCTTCCGCCAGCGGCGGGTGGGGATCCGGGGTGGCGAGTTCACCGTCTTCAAGTTCCGCACCATGCTGGACGAGGCCCCGGCCGGCGCCCGCCGCGGTCCCTGCCCCGAGCACGGCCACAAGTGCCCCGACGACCCCCGCCACACCCGGACGGGGAAGCTGCTCCGCAAGCTCAGCCTCGACGAGCTCCCCCA
>JAUZEY010000230.1 GCA_030838785.1 Actinomycetota bacterium
ATGGTTGGACGCCGGCATCGACCACCGAAATGAGTCCCGGTCGGGATTTAGCCGAGGCTGTTCTTGACGTCGTCGAACTTCTTGGAGACGCCGCTACCGAGGGCCCTGACGGCGACGATGGCGATCACGGCGATCAGGGCGAGGAGCAGGCCGTACTCCACCATGCTCGCACCACGCTCGCTCTCGACGTTGAGCTTGGCCTGGATCCAGGTCTTCAGAACGAAAAGGTCCACGGTTTTCTCCTCTGGTTAGCGCCGATGCGCACAGTGCTTTTGGGGCTGTCGGCGCCTTGCTTCTTGGTTGCGCCTCGATGCTTTAGGTATCGGCCACGAAGGAGACCGGCTAGATAGGCCGATCGGCTCAATCGACGGCCCTCACCTGTTCAGTTCAGGCGGATGATCCCCATCCGCACCGCCGTCAGCACGGCCTGCGTGCGGTCCCTGGCGTCGAGCTTCTCGTAGATCGACGCCAGATGGTTCTTCACCGTCTTGGCGCTGATGTAGAGCCTCTGGCCCACCTCGACGGTGGAGCAGCCGTCGGCGAAGAGCTGGAGGACCTCGGCCTCCCGTTGGCTCAGCGAGGTGGCCACCATCGGCTCCGGGCCGGGCAGCTCGGCCAGCAGCGACCTAGCGAGATCGGCCGACAGGTCGGTGTCGCCGGCGGCGACGGCGTGCAGCGTCTCGGCCACCTGGTCGGAGGAGCAGTCCTTCAGCAGGTAGGCGAGGGCCCCGGCCCGCAGCGCCCGGGCGATTGTCTCCTCCTCGCCGTGCATGGTGAGGATCACGACGCGGGCCTCCGGCACCGAGTGCCGCATCCGGCGGGTGGCCTCGATCCCATCCAGCACCGGCATGGTGACGTCCATCAGCACGAGGTCCGGTTGCAGCTCGATGGCCAGGCGGACGGCCTCCTCGCCATCGCCGGCCTCGCCGACCACGTCGAAACCGGCCTCCTCCACGGCCCGCCGGAGTCCCTGGCGGAGGAGCTTGTGATCGTCGACCAGGAGGAGTCGAGGTGTCATGCGTTCGCCTCCCGGGCGCCGGCGGGTCTGGGGGTGTCCTCCGAGTTGACGGTGACCTCGACCTGGATCCAGGTGCCGCCGCCGAGGTGGGAATCGACGAGGAGACGGGCGCCGATGGCATTGGCCCGCTCCCGCATGGCCGTCATCCCCGAGGTGGGGGAGGAGGCGGTGACCAACCCGGCCGGGTCGAAGCCGGCGCCGTTGTCGGCCACGACGAGGCGGCCGTGTCGGCCGTCGCACGTCCACGTCACGTCGATGACGCTGGCCTTGGCGTGGCGTTGCACGTTGGCCAGGGCCTCCTGGCTGATCCGCCACAGCTCCTGCTCCACCGTCACCGGCAGCCGGGTGGGAGCCGGTTCGGCGGCGAAGCGGGCGGCGATGCCCGTCCGGTCGGCGAAGCGGGGCAGCTCGGCGATCAGCAGGTCGGCCAGGCCGGCTGACGGGCTGACCCGGGATCGGAGCTGGCGCAGTGTCTCCCGTACGTCGCCCAGCAGGCCCCCGACCTGCTGGCGGAGCTCGACGAGCTGGGGCCCCGGCTCGGGGTGGCGGGACAGCCGGTCGAGTTCGAGGTTGACGTAGGCCAGCCCCTGGGCGAAGCGGTCATGGAGGTCCCGGGCCAGGCGGTCCCGCTCGCCCTCGGCGCCCAGCATCCGCAGCCGGTCGAACCACAGGCCGTTGTCGATGGCCAGGGCGAGGGGCTCGGCCAGTCCGGTGAGGACGTCGGCGTCGCGGGCCTCGAAGCCGGCGGCGTCGGCCCGTTCGAGGGCCACGAGGGCCACGAGGTGGTCGCGGGCCACCAGCGGGGCGTAGATGCCGCTGCGGGCCTCCGGCCACAGGCCGCGGCGCCCGTCTTCCGGATCGAGATGGAGCGCCGTTACCGCGCCGGCGGCCGGTACCCGCGACCCGTTGCGGAGAGCCAGTTGGAGCAGCGGCGGGGGCAGCTGGCTGGTGGTCATGGGCGCGGGGCAGGGCAGGCCGGCGGCGCCCTCGGCCCGCCAGGTCCCGGTGGCGGCGTCGAGGACGAGGACGGCGGCGCCGGTGAAGTCGAACAGCTGCCCGAGATGGCCCATGGCGGCCGTCACCGTGTCGCCGAGGTCGAGCGACGACGGCAGCGTCAACGCCACCGACGTCAGCTGGGACAGCAGTGCGTTCGCTTCGGTGAGGCTCGACACCCGATCCTCGAACGAGGCCTGTTCGGCGGCGGCGTCGACGAACAGCCGGCGGGCGTACCCGGCCAGGGCCCCGGTGGCGGCGCAGACCAGGACGACCTGCGACGCCGTCTCCGTGGGGGCCTGTGCCGAGGCGATCGTGGCCCCGGCCACCAGGAGGACGGCGGTGACGGCGCCGGCGGCGGCGAAGCCCCCGAAGTAGCCCCGGGTGAAGCCGGCCAGCAGCACCGGCACCAGCACCACGAACACGTAGGGGCTGCCCCAACCGCCGCTGATGGCCACGGCCCCGGTGGCCAGGGCCAGTTCCAGGGCGATGCCCGCCGCCGGGGCCTCCCGGCCGTCGGGGCCGGGGAGGGGGCGCAGGATCCGGAAACCGGCGTAGAGACAGAGGATCGAGGTGGACGCCATGGCCGCCACCGAGCCCCGGAGGTCGAGCAGGGACAGGATGGCGCCCGTGGTGACCGTGGCCCATCGCAGGGCCAGGATCAGCGCCGGGAACCGCCCCCCGGCAGGAGCCTCCGCGGCGGCGGAGCCCCCGAGTACGGCCACGGTCAGATGTTTTTGGCGATGCTCATCGCCGCCGGCCCGAGGATCACCACGAACAGGGCCGGCAGGATGAAGAGCGTCAGCGGCAGGAGGATCTTCACCGGCAGGCGGGCGGCCTTCTCCCGGGCCCATGCCTTGCGCTTCAGCCGCATCTCCACCGCCTGGGTCCGCAGGACCCGCCCGATCGGCATGCCGAGCGCGTCGGCCTGGACAAGGATCAACACGAAGTTGGACAACTCCGGAACCTCGGTGCGCCGCTTCAGG
>JAUZEY010000237.1 GCA_030838785.1 Actinomycetota bacterium
GTCGACAGAGCATCGAAGCAAGGAAGCAAAGGAGCCTCTTGTGCCCAAGCGTGATTCCGCCCCGATCGGCGCCCCCTGCTGGATCGACCTCTTCACGTCCGATCCCGACAAGAGCCGGCCGTTCTACGCCGAGCTCCTGGGCTGGACGGCCGAGGCGCCCAACGAGGCGTTCGGCGGCTACTTCAACTTCACGAAGGACGGCGTCCTCGTCGCCGGCGGGATGCGTAACGACGGCGAGGCCGGCATCCCCGACCACTGGAACGTCTACCTCGCCGTGGAGGACGCCGAGGCGACCGTCGCCACCGCCACCGCTCACGGCGGGGGGGTGATCGTGCCGCCCATGGCCGTCGCCGACCTCGGCACCATGGCCGTGATCACCGATGCTGGCGGCGCCGCCATCGGCCTGTGGCAGCCCGGTACCCACAAGGGCATCGGCATCATCGCCGAGCCCGGCGCGCCGGCCTGGTTCGAGCTCCACACCCGCGACTACGACGCCTCCGTCGAGTTCTACAAGGACGTCTTCGGCTGGGACGCCCACACCATGAGCGACACGCCGGAGTTCCGCTACACCACGCTCGGCGAGGGCGAGGGAGCGCTGGCCGGGCTGATGGACTCCACCGGCTTCCTGCCCGAGGGCGTCCCCGCCCACTGGGCCGTCTACCTCCGGGTGGCCGACACCGACGCCGCCGTGAAGACGGCCGTCGACCTCGGCGGGGCCGTGATCATGCCGGCCGAGGACACCCCCTACGGCCGTATCGCCCTGGTCTCCGACCCGACCGGGGCCCAATTCCGCCTCGTCCAGTAGTTGACCGCCTGACCGCGATGGACGCGCGCTGGCCGTGTCGCAGCCGGCGGTGTCGGAGCACCTCGAGGTGCTCCGGACCGCCGGCTTCGTCTCAGGACGTCGTGGCGGTGGTCAGGTCGTAGACCGTGGCGCCGCCGATGGTGGTGGCGGGGAAATTCTGCTGGACCCAGGCGCTGATCTGCGCCGACGTCCCGCTGGTGGCGCCGCCGGGCCCGCCGCCGAAGCCGCGGCCACCGCCACCGATGAAGTAGTGGATCCTGCCCTGGCGGACGAGTTCCTGGAACTGGGCCAGCGTCGGGGACGGGTCGGTGCCGTTGAAGCCGCCGATGGCCATGACCGGCTCACCGGAGGCGAGCTGGTAGCCGGCCGCCTGGTTGGCGGAGATGGCCGCCGCGGCCCAGGTGTAACGCCCGGCGTCCGCCTTCAGCGCCGCGCTGAGGGCGGCATTGGACGAGCTGCTGTCGAGGATCCCGCCGATGCCGCCCCCGGCGCGCCCGCCCCCGCCGAATCCGCCGCCGCCGGCGCCGGCGCCACCGAACCCGCCCGCACCACCGAATCCGCCGCGACCGCCGAATCCGCCGCCGGGCCCTCGCCCCAGGCCGCCGTTGGGCCCGGCCGACGGGATGGCACCGGAGTGCGGCTGCGCGGCCGTCGAGAGGGCGTAGGCGGCGGGCCCGGAGAGCGACGTGAGGAGCGCCAGCGCGGCGACTGCACCCGCCCACGCCGCATGGTGGCGCCCGACACGCCGGGCCAGGGCGGGCCAGGCGGCGAGGAGCCCGGCCGCGGCCAGGCCGCCGAGGAGGACGCCGTGGCGCAGCATGGGATGCCAGGCCGGGGTGCGACCGAGGAGGTGGGCCGACCACCAGCCGGTGACGCCGACGGCGGCGGCCAGGAAGAGCCGGGCCTCGAGGTCGTGGCGGCGGCGCCACAGGGCGACGGAGCCGATCCCGACGATGGCGCCGATGGCCGGGGCCAGGGCGACCGTGTAGTAGGGGTGGATGATGCCCTGGCCGAGGCTGATGGCCAGGCCGGTGACGAGGAGCCAGCCGCCCCAGAGGATCATGGCCGACCGGGCGATCCCGGTGCGGGCCGTCCGGCGGGTCAGCCACAGCAGCGCCACCAGCAGGACGAGGGCGGCGGGCAGCAGCCAGGAGATCTGGCCGCCGAACTCGGTGTTGAAGAGCCGGGTCAGACCCGTTGCCCCCCAACGGCCCGTGCCGCCGGCCGGCCCTCCGCCGACGCTGCCCGCCTCGTTGCCGCTCAGGCGGCCGAAGCCGTTGTAGCCGAACATGAGGTTGAAGAAGCTGTTGTTCTGGGAGCCGCCGATGTAGGGCCGGGCCGAGGCCGGGGTGAGTGCCACGACGGCGATCCACCAGCCGGCGGCGGCGATCATGGCCACCCCGCCGACGGCCAACTGCACGATGCGCCGTCCGAGCTTCGGCGGCCCGGCGATCAGGTACACCAACCCGAAGGCGGGGAGCACCAGCAGCGCCTGGAGCATCTTGACCAGGAAGCCGAAACCGACCAGCCCGAAGGCCAGCGCGACCCACTTCGTCTTCCCGTCTTCCAGCGCCCGGGTCATGGCGTAGGCCCCGGCGGTGAGGCAGAGCACCAGGAGCGCGTCGGGGTTGTTGAACCGGAACATCAGCGCCGCCACGGGCGTCAGGGCCAGCACCGCCCCGGCCAGGAGACCGGCGGCGGGTCCGAACCAGCGCTTCACGGCGGCGTAGAGGACGCCGACCGCGGCCACGCCTTCCAACGCCTGCGGCACGAGGATGCTCCAGGCGTTGACGCCGAACAGCCGGGCCGACAACTCCATCGGCCACAGGAAGGCCGGCGCTTTGTCGACGGTGATGAAGTTCGAGGCGTCGGTCGACCCGAAGAAGAACGCCTTCCAGCTGTGCGCCCCGGCCTGCACCGCCGCCGAGTAGTAGGCGTTGGCCCACCCGGACGCTCCGAGCCCCCAGAGGTAGAGGAGCGCGGTGGCGGCCAGCAGCGCCAGCAGCGCCGGACGGGCCCACCCCGGGTCACGAGGACGGCGGTCGGGGGCCGGCACCGGCGTGACGGCCTCCGGAGGGCCGGCGAGCGGGGGAGTGGGAGCGAGGGTGGTGGTGGTCATGGCCCCAGGGTCGACCCTGATCCTCAGAAAACTCTCTGGGAACCCATAGGAGAGTCTCGGAACGCGCCGGCTTCCGAGAGAACTCCCAGGAAGGACTTATGCCACGTGGAGGTGCCCGTCCGACGCTGGGGACATGACCACCGACACGCTCCTCAGCTTCGAGTCCCCGACCGCCTCCCGGGCCGTGGCCGACGTCGAGATCGTCGTCCCCGTCTACAACGAGGAACCCGGTCTCGAGGCGTCGGTCCTGCGGCTGCAGCGCTACCTCACCGAGCGGTTCCCGCTGTCGTGGCGCATCACCATCGCTGACAACGCCAGCGTCGACTCCACCTGGGGGATCGCCTGCCGCCTGGCCCGCGACGTCCGCGGTGTGCGGGCCGTGCACCTTCCCGAGAAGGGACGGGGACGGGCCCTGCGGGCCGTGTGGTCGACGAGCCCGTCACCGGTCGTCGCCTACATGGACGTCGACCTCTCCACCGACCTCGACGCCCTCCTGCCGCTCGTGGCCCCGCTCCTGTCGGGCCACAGCGACGTCGCCATCGGCACCAGGCTGGCCCGGGGTTCCCGGGTCGTGCGGGGCGCCAAGCGGGAGTTCATCTCCCGTTCCTACAACCTGCTGCTGAAAGCCGTGCTGGGCAACGGATTCTCCGACGCCCAGTGCGGCTTCAAGGCGGTGCGGTCCGACGTCGCCCGGGCGCTCCTGCCCCTGGTCGAGGACAACGACTGGTTCTTCGACACCGAGCTCCTCGTGCTGGCCGAGCACAACGGCCTGCGGGTCCACGAAGTGGCGGTCGACTGGGTCGACGATCCCGATTCCCGGGTCGACATCGCCACCACCGCCCGCGACGACCTCAAGGGCGTGTGGCGGATGCGACGCCGCTTCGCCCGCGGCGAGGGCCGGCTTCCCGAGACCGTCGCGGCGTCCCGCCGGCGCCGGCCGATGCCGGACCTGGGCAAGCTCCTCCGCTACGCCACCGTGTCGGCCATCGCCACGATCACGAGCCTGACGGTGCTCGGCGTCCTCGTCGCCACCGGGACGCTCAGCGCCGGCTGGGCCAACATCGTCGCCACCGCCGCCGGCACCATCCCGTCGTTCGAGCTCAACCGGCGCTGGGTGTGGGGCAAGGACGGGCGGCGCTCCGTCCTGGCCGAGATCGGCCCCTTCTGGGCCCTCTCCTTCGCCGGCCTCGCCCTGTCGACCGCGGCCGTGAGCCTGGCCGCCGGCTGGGCCGGCCAGGCCGGATTCGGGGCCGGCGGCCGCACCCTGGCCGCCGAGGGGGCCAACGTGGCCGCCTTCGGGTCGCTGTGGGTCGCCCAGTACCTGATCCTCGACCGCGTCCTGTTCCATGCCCGGGCATCCCGGCCCTCCCCGAAGGCGGCGGTACTGTCGCGGGTATGAGCGAGCAGACCCCGTTGTCGGTCCACGAACCCGAGGGGCCGCCCAAGGGCGGCATCGTCGTCATCCAGGAGGCGTTCGGCGTCAACGACCACATCGAGGACGTGGCCGGACGCTTCGCCGCCGAGGGTTGGCTGGCGGTCGCCCCCCACCTCTTCCACCGGACCGGCGACCCGAAGCTGGGTTACGGCGACATGTCGGTGGTCATGCCCCACATGCAGGCCCTGACCGCCGACGGGGTGCTGGCCGACGTCGACGCCGCCCTCGACCACCTGGCTCGGGCCGGCATCCCGCCGGAACGCATCGGCGCGGTCGGCTTCTGCCTGGGAGGCACCGTCACCCTCGTCACCGCCGCCCGGCGCGACGTCGGCGCCGCCGTCACCTTCTACGGCGGTGGGGTCACCGAGGGGCGCTTCGGTTTCGGCCCGCTGGTCGAGGAGGCGACCCACCTGCGGGCCCCCTGGCTCGGGCTCTACGGCGATCTCGACCAGGGGATCCCCGTCGACGGCGTGGAGCAGCTCCGGGCCGCCGCCGCCTCCTCGGGGCAGGAGACGGAGATCGTCCGCTACCCCGAGGCCGGGCACGGCTTCCACTGCGACCAGCGCGACAGCTACGAGCCGAAGTCGGCGCAGGACGCCTGGGCCCGGGCCCTGGCGTGGTTCGACGACCACCTCGCGGGCTGACCTAACCTTCGGCCCAGCCGGCCCCGCCGGTGTGGACGAAGGGGGAGAACATGGCAAGGACTCGTCACGTCGCGATCGCCTCGGTGGCAGCCCTGGCGGCCACGGCCGTGCTGGGCGGCTGCGGCGGCAAGACCGACCACCTGACCGCCGACGACGGCCCGGTGGCCAGCGGCAACGGCATCACCCCGGTGAAGCTCGTGGCCCACAAAGGGCACAAGGTCGAGATCAAGGTCACCAACACGGCCAAGGACAAGCCGCACGGCTTCAGCATCGACGAGTACGGCATCAAGGACACGATCGACCAGGGCAAGACCACGACGGTGAAGTTCAAGGCCGACAAGGCCGGCACGTTCAAGGTCTACTGCCAGCTTCACCCAGCCCACCAGCCGGCCCAGCTCACCGTGAGCTGACCGCCCATGGCGCAGGAGCGGGGGCCCGTCTACCAGGCTTCGAAGCTCAGCCGGGGGGCGGCGTGGGTCGTCCTGGCCTGCGCCGCCGGCGTGTCGGTGGCCGGCATCATCACGTCCGGTGGGGCGTCGGCCAAGGCCGTGGCGATGAGCGGCCTCTTCGGTCTCGTCGCCTGGGCGTTGCTGCGGCTCGAGGTGCGGGCCACCCCTGACGCCCTCGTCTCCTGCGCCGGTCGGCGGATCCGCCGGTTTCCCTGGGCCGACGTGCGGGGCTTCGAGATCGAGCGGACGGGGCGGGAGATCGCCGTGCTCCTGAAGGGTGACGCCCGCCACCGCCTGCCGATCGTCGAGGTCGCCACCCGAAAGGTGCCCGCCGAGCGGGTCCGCGACGATCTCGAGCGCTACTGGAAGGACCACCGGCGCTAGCGGCGAGAGCGCCCTGGCGCCGGGCCCCCAGGGGGGTGCGAAGTGCACGACCCACCCGAACCTGTTTTCGGGGCGCCCACCCCGACGAGGTGTCGAACGCGTGACGGCGAATGGGTCGAGCAGCGAACCAGCACGACCCCACGAGTGCCGCCGCAGCTCAGGAGAGAACCACCATGCCCGCCACCCGCTCCCAGACGAAACCGGCGTCGGTCCGCCGGACGATCGGCGCCGCCCTCGGCGTCGTGCTCGTCGTGGCCGCCGCCCCCTTCCTCAGTCCCGCTTCCGCCGCCCAGCCGACCACCGACGCCTTGGCCTCCGTCGAGACCACGCCGGCCGGCGCCAGCGTCCCGACCGTCGACCCGGCCGTCTGGGTCAACCCCTCGGACCCGACGAAGTCGTTGGTCCTGGCTGCGAACAGCACCGACGGCCTCGCCGTCTACGACATGACCGGGGCCAAGACGGTCCAGGCCGGTGTCACGGCGCCGCCGAAGCCGCCGGCGCTGGGCGCCGTGACCGGCGTCGACACCCGCAACGGTTTCACGCTGGCCGGCTCCGCCGCCTCCGTGGCCACCGCCGTCGGCGACGGCCTGGTGCACTTCTACGTCATCGACCCCACCACCGGGAAGCTGGCCAACAAGGCCGCCACCCCGACCGGCATCGTGCCCGACTGGCACCAGGGCAAGATCAGTGCCGTGTGCATGTACCAGAGCCCGGTGTCGAACAACACCTACGCCTTCGTGATGTCCGCCGACGGCGAGATGGAGCAGCTCCAGCTGGTCGACAACGCCGGCAAGATCGACGTGCAGACCGTCCGGGGCTACCACACCACGCCGACCACCGCGGCCTGGGATGTCACCGCCACCCCCGGATCGGCGATCGGCGGATGTGTCGCCGATGACGAGACGAAGACCCTGTACGTGTCGGAGAAGACCGTTGGCATCTGGAAGTTCGGCGCCGAGCCGGGCGACCCGATGACCGGCACGATGGTCGACACCACGACCGGCGCCACGCCGGCCGGCCACCTCAGCCCGAAGACGCTGGGCCTGGCCCTGGTCAAGACCGGTGTGGGTACGGGCTACCTGCTGGCCTCGTCGCCCGACGCCGTCGGCGGGCCGCTGGCCGACTCGTTCATGGTCTACGACCGGGCCGCCGGGAACGCCTACATCCGGTCGTTCCACGTGGCCGCCGGCACGATCGACAACTGCACGCAGACGGACGGCATCGACGCCGCCGCCGGCAACCTCGGCACCGGCTTCGCCAGCGGTGTGTTCGTCTGCCAGGACCAGCACAACACAGGCGGGAAGGCTGTCCCCCAGAACTACAAGCTGGTCCCCCTGGAGCAGATCGTCGACCCCGCCGGTCCGGCGGTGACGACGACCACGCTTCCGACTCAGGTCACGACGCCGACCACGGCCCCCGGCCAGGTGCAGGTGCCGAACCGGTCCGGCTACTGGATGGTCGGCAGCGACGGCCGGGTCTACAACTTCGGCGAGGCCAAGGCGTTCGGTGACGCCACCGTCGTCGCCGGCGCCCAGGCCGTCGACCTCGAGCCCACCCCGTCCGGCAACGGCTACTGGATCGTCGACGACTTCGGCCACGTGTTCGCCAAGGGCGACGCCCGGGCCTACGGCGACGTCGACAAGTCGCTCATCTCCCCGGGCGAGGTCGTGACGAGCATCTCGTCCACCAAGAGCGGCAACGGCTACTGGGTCTTCACGACCATGGGCCGGGTCATCCCCTTCGGGGACGCCGTCTTCCTCGGTGACATGACGAAGACCAAGCTCAACGGGCCGGTGCTCGACTCCATCCCCTCGGCGTCCGGCAACGGCTACTACATGGTCGCCTCCGACGGCGGGATCTTCACCTTCGGCGACGCCGTCTACAAGGGCTCCATGGGCGACAAGAAGCTCAACGCCCCGGTGCAGTCGCTCGTCCCCGACGCCGACGGCTCCGGCTACTGGCTCGTGGCCTCCGACGGCGGCATCTTCGCCTTCGACGCTCCCTTCAAGGGCTCGATGGGGGCGATCAAGCTCAACAAGCCGGTGACGGGCATGGTCCGCTTCGGCAACGGCTACCTGATGGTCGGCACCGACGGCGGTATCTTCAGCTTCTCGGACAAGAAGTTCCAGGGCTCGCTGGGTGACAACCCGCCGGCCAAGCCGATCACCTCGGTGGCCGTCCTCGACGTCCCCATCGCCCAGTAGTTCAAAAGCAACGCAGCAGTCTCGTACCGGCGTGGGCACCTTCGGGTGCTCACGCCGGGCCGCGTCAGCCCCAACTTCCAGTCAGAATGTTGCCATGCCTCGGAAGCCCTCCCGCCGTCCGACCCCCGGTGCCGCCTTCCCACCGCTGTCCGACGAGGAGCTCGTCGAGTTCCTGCGGGAGCTGACCGAGACGTTGCCCGGCGACCTGGCGGAGCAGGTGACCGCCGCCCTCGACCGGGGCGACGACCCCGGTGGCCTGGCCCGCGTCGTGCGCGACGAACTCCGCTCCCGGGGCCAGATCCCTTCCTAGTACTCGATCGCCGAGTACGCCTTGAGCTTGGCCCGCTGGTGTTCGGCGTCGATGCGCCGGACGGTGCCGGAGCGGGTCCGCATGGCCAGGGACTGGGTGATCGTCGTCTCGCCGTCGTAGCGGACGCCCTCCAGCAGGTCGCCCCCCGTGATGCCGGTGGCGGCGAAGAAGACGTCCTCCCCGGAAACGAGGTCGTTTGTGGTGAGCACCCGGTCGAGGTCGTAGCCGGCCGCGACCGCCGCCACCCGCTCTTCGTCGTCGGCGGCGACGAGACGCCCCTGGATGGCGCCGCCCAGGCACTTGATGGCGCAGGCGGCGATGACGCCCTCGGCCGTCCCGCCGATGCCGAGCAGGGCGTCG
>JAUZEY010000255.1 GCA_030838785.1 Actinomycetota bacterium
AGCCAGGGCACGTGGTCGGACGGGCCGATGTGGACGTCGTCGGCCTCGATCCCGTTCTCCAGCTGGCTGGTCACGGCCTGGGTCTTGGAAATCTTCTTCGACTCGAGGCGCTCCCGCTCCAGCATGTTCTTGAAGTCCATGTTGCCGCCGACGTTGAGCTGGTAGGTGCGGTCGAGCACCATCCCCCGGTCCTCGAACAGGCGGGCCAGGATCCGGTGGACGATGGTGGCGCCGACCTGGCTCTTGATGTCGTCGCCGATGATCGGGACGCCGGCGTCGGTGAACTTCTGGGCCCAGGTCGGGTCGGAGGCGATGAACACCGGGATGCAGTTGATGAAGGCCACGCCGGCGTCGAGGCAGGCCTGGGCGTAGTGGCGCTGGGCCTCCTCGGAACCGACCGGCAGGTAGGAGACGAGGACCTCGGCGCCGCTCTTGCGCAGCTCGTCGGCCACGTTCACCGCCGGGGCGGGCGACTCCTCGCACGTCTTCCGGTAGTAGATGCCCCACCCGTCGAGGGTCGGGGCGCGCAGGACCTCGATCCCCAGGTCGCCGACCTCGGCGAAGCGGATCGTGTTGTTCTGACCCCGGAAGATGGCCTTGCCGAGGTCTTCGCCGACCTTGGTGTTGTCGACGTCGAAGGCGCAGACGAAGTCCACGTCACCCACGTGGTAGCCGCCCAGCTCCACGTGCATGAGGCCGGGGACGGTGTCGCCGGGGTGGGCGTCGCGGTAGTACTCGATGCCTTGGACGAGGCTGCTGGCGCAGTTCCCGACGCCGGCGATGGCGACGCGGATCCTTCGGCTCACGTGGTCCTCCCTTGCAGGGTCATGCTGTCTCCAGCATCGATGGGGCCGCGTTCGGCGGCGATGAGCGAGTCGACCCACTCGAGATCGCGCTCGGCGGTCGTGGTCTCGTGCTCGATGAGGGCACGGGTGTAGCGGTCGGGGCCCCGGGTCGGGGTGTCCCCGAAGTCCGAGCCCCGGCCCGCCCGGGCGGCGGCGAGCGCCTGGCAGCCACGGGCGAGCTTCTCCGCCAGCTGGTCCCGCCGGCGCTGGAGGATCTCCAGCCGGGCCGGCGGGTCGAGGTGGCGGCAGAAGGCGAGCTTGAGGGCGAAGGCCCGGTTCTCGTCGGTGCCCGGGGCGGGGTCGGCCCGGAGCAGCTCGGAGAAGAGGGTCTGGCCCGTCGAGGCGATGCGGTAGGCCTTGCGGGTGCGGCCCGACCGGCGCAGCGGCCGGCGGAGCCGGGCGGCGGCGGCCTCGCCGGCGATCGAGCCGGTGGACGGGATCGTCACCGGGGCGGCGGCCGGCGGGTCGACGACCTCGATGGCACCCATCCGCTCCAGCCGGGCCAGCGCCGGATAGAGCGACCCGTACGAGACGCCCCAGACGTGGCCGAGCGTGTCGTTGAGCCGCTTCTTCAGCTCGTAGCCATGGAGGGGGAGCTCCGTCAGGAGCCCCAGGATCGCCAGTTCGAGCATCTGCCTCAGGGGGTTCGTGTCTCCGGTACCGACAACTTCAATATATCGACTCGATATATCGGCGCAGCGTTACATGGCGCGGTCCTGAAGTCAAACATCGCGAACCCCCCGCAAACAGACAGGGGCCTCGATCGCGGGCACCTGCGCCTCGGTACACTCGATCTGATGCGCCGCCAGATCGACTACCGCCTCGCCCGACGGGCGGTACTGCGCGAATGGCGGACCGGGAAGATCGGCCGGGCCGAGGTCTGCGACGCCCATCCGGAGCTGGTCCGGGCCGCCCGCCACCTGGGCGAGGAGACCGGGCAGGACTGCCCGATCTGCGAGAAGGCGAAGCTGCGGCTCGTCTCCTACGTCTACGGCGATGCCCTCAAGGCGGCCAACGGCCGTTGCATCACCAACCAGGGGGAGCTCGACCGGCTCGGTGAGAACTGCGACGAGTTCGCCTGCTACGTGGTCGAGGTCTGCACCGAGTGCAACTGGAACCACCTCACCAGGAGCTACCTCCTGGGGAGGCGGCACGCGGGATAGGCGCTACGCCTCCTCCGCCAGGTGGGGGTACTGGGTGGTGCAGGAGATGCACCACAGCTCCGGGTCCTCCTCGGTCTCGGCGATCTCCCCCGGGTGGTCGGGGTCCATGTAGACCCGCCGCACGTGCAGGAGTTCGACGTCGGGGATGCCGCAGTTCTCGCAGGCTCGCTCCATCAGTTCAGAGGTTATCGCCGCCCCGTCCTACACTGGCCATTGCCGCCGGGAGCCGCCCGTGCCCCGGACGTGCGGAGGTCGGCTCATGAGCGCTTCCACCGCTGCTCCCGCCATCCGGGCCCGCAAGGGCGATGGCACCCCCCTCGTCATGGTCACCGCCTACGACACCCCGTCGGCCCGCATCGTCGACGATGCCGGCGCCGACATCATCCTCGTCGGCGACAGCGTGGCCATGGTGGTTCTCGGCTACGACGACACCCTGTCGGTCACGGTCGACGACATGGCCCACCACACCGCCGCCGTGGCCCGGGCCAAGCCCCGGGCGATGGTGGTGGCCGACATGCCATGGATGAGCTACCACGTCTCCCGGGAGGACACCGTCCGCAACGCCGCCCGGCTGCTGCGGGCCGGGGCGGCGGCGGTCAAGCTCGAGGGCGGCCGCAAGCGGCTCGAGATGGTGGGTGCCATCCTCGACGCCGAGATCCCCGTCATGGGGCACCTCGGCCTCACGCCCCAGTCCGTCCACATGCTGGGCGGCTTCAAGGTCCAGGCCAAGGAGTTCGACGCCGCCCGGGCCCTGGTCGACGACGCCGTCGCCCTCGCCGAAGCCGGCTGCTTCGCCATCGTGCTGGAGTGCGTGCCCGACGCCGTGGCCACGATGGTCACCGAGGCGGTGCCCGTCCCCACGATCGGGATCGGGGCCGGCGCCCACTGCGACGGCCAGGTGCTGGTCTTCCACGACCTCCTGGGCCTGGGCGGCGGACGGGCGCCGAAGTTCGTGCGCCGTTATGCGGACCTGCGCGGTGACGCCACGACGGCGGTGGCCCAATTCGCCGACGACGTGCGCTCGGGCCGGTACCCTTCCGAGGCCGAGACGTACCACTTCGCCGACGGCACCCCGGTGCCCGGCCTCTACCAGGCGGCCAGTGCATGACAGAAGCGGGCCAGGGGCCTCCCGAGGATCTCGCCGAGCCGACCCCGGCCGGGGCGGTCGACGTCGTCACCGGGCTGGGGAAGGCCTACAAGGGTGTGCTGGCGGCGGCGGCCTTCGTCGTCGCCTTCATCCTGATCCTGCTGTGGGGGGCCAACCGCCCGGCCAACCCGACGTTCGCCGACGCGTCGTCGAGCACGGCCACCACCGCCGCCGGCCCCGCCTTCGGCGACAAGAAGGTGGGGGTGGGCTCCAGCTGCCTCCACGTGCTGGTGGCCGACACGCCCGAGAAGCGGGCCCAGGGCCTGCGCAACCGCACCGCCATCGACGGCTATGACGGGATGATCTTCGAGTTCGGCCAGACGATGAGCCACGAGAAGACCCGGTTCACGATGTCGGACGTGAAGGTCCCGCTGACGATCGGCTTCTACAACCAGAGCGGGCTCCGGGTCGACGCCACCGACATGACGCCCTGCTCCGGGTCCGACAGCAGCTGTCCGAGCTACGGGGCCAAGGACAACTTCAACGTGGCCATCGAGACCCTGAAGGGCAAGCTGCCCGACGGGCCGCTGACCGCCTGCCCCTCGTAGGACATGGCCGCCTATCTCTTCGAGCACGACTGGGACGACGAGCGCGACCGGCTCGACGTGCTGGAGCAGGTCTTCGACCCGGCGAGCCGGGACTGCCTCGGACGGGTCCCGCTGCCGCCGGGCGGGCAGTGCCTCGAGATCGGGTCCGGAGCCGGCTCCATCGCCCGGTGGCTCTGCGACCGGGTCGGCCCCACCGGCCGGGTGGTGGCCACCGACCTCGACACCGGGTTCCTGGAGGCGCTGACCGAGAGCAACCTCGAGGTCCGCCGGCACGACATCGTGGCCGACGATCTCGAGACGGACGCCTTCGACCTGATCCACGCCCGGCTGGTGCTGGAGCACATCCCCCAGCGGGACCACGTCGTCCGGCGGCTCGTACGGGCCCTGCGGCCGGGGGGCTGGCTGGTCCTGGAGGACTTCGACTGGTCGTCGTTCGTGCCGGCGCCGGGCTGCACCGGGGGCGACCTGATGGCGACGGCGGTCGAGGCCCTGCACCTCGTGTTCCCAGCGGCCGGCGCCGCCACAGACTTCGGCCGGGCCCTCCCGCTCGACTTCCGGGCCGTGGGGCTGGTGGAGGTCGGAGCCGAGGGCCGGGTTCACGTCGGGCTGGGTGGGACGCCGGTGGCGACGTGGTGGCGCATGACCCTGGCCAAGCTCGGCCCGCCGATGATCGGCACGGGGCTCATGACGGGGACCGACGTCGACGAGCTCCTGCGGGCCTGCGAGGACCCGGGCTTCTGCTGCCTCCTGCCGACGCTGGTCACCGCCTGGGGCCGCCGTCCGGGCCCCTAGTGGGGAGTAACCGTCACACCCCCTGCGTATCGTGCATGGCGATGGGCGGCACCGAAGCTGTTAACCTTCCTCGTCCTACCGGGAGTGCGTGGCTCTACGGGGTCGCGCCCTCCCTCCACCCGTCCTGCTCCCCGGCGAGGGGAGCCCGCAGGACCACCTGCGGTCCACAGGAGGTGCACGGTCCATGAGGCCGTACGAGGTCATGCTCATCTTCGATGCCAGCCTGGAGGAGGAGACGATCCGGGCCGCGATCGACCGCTATGCGGAGTTCATCCGCAGCCGGGGAGGTAATCCCGGGCGTATCGACCGCTGGGGCAAGCGCCGCTTCGCCTACGAGCTCCGCCACCGCTGGGAGGGCTACTACGTCCTCCTGGAGGCCACGGCGGAGGTCGAGGTGATGGAGGAGCTGCACCGGATGCTCTCCCTTGCCGACGAAGTCGTCCGCCACAAGGTGATCCGCATTCCCGAGGCCGCACTCAAGGCCCGGGCTGCGCCCGCTGCGGCGGAAGCGTAGGAAGGAAGGCAGAGATGTCCGGCAACAGCATCACCATCGTGGGGAACATCACCCGCGACCCAGAGCTCCGGTTCACGCCCAGCGGCCAGGCCAACGCCCGGCTGGGCGTCGCCGTCAACCGCCGCTGGCAGGACCGCACCAGCGGCGAATGGCAGGAGGCCACCAGCTTCTTCGACGTGATCTGCTGGCGGGAGCTGGCCGAGAACGTCAGCGAGTCGCTCAAGCGCGGCACCCGGGTCATCGTGACCGGGCGCCTCGAGCAGCGCACGTGGGAGCAGGAGGGGAACAAGCGCAGCGTCGTCGAGATCATCGCCGACGAGGTCGCTCCCAGCCTGCGGTGGGCCACGGCCAAGGTCGAGAAGACCGAGCGCCGCAGCGGCGGAGACCAGGGAGGGGGTGGGGGCGGAAGCGGCTTCGGCCGCCCCGCGCCGGCCGCCGAGCAGCCCCCGCCGGCGTACGACGACTTCGGCGACGAGCCGTTCTAGAGATCGCTAGGGAGCGTTCAAGGTGAAGATCGTCCTCCGGGCCGACGTCGACAACCTCGGCAACAAGGGCGACCTCGTCGAGGTGGCCCCCGGGTACGCCCGGAACTACCTGGTGCCCAAGGGCATGGCGATGGTGGCCAGCCCCGGCATCGAGCGCCAGGCCGAGTCGATGCGCCGGTCGCGCCAGGTGCGTAACCGGCGGGAGAAGGAAGGGGCGGAGGCCACCGCCCGTCAGCTGGCGGCCAAGCGCATCGAGATCAAGGCCCGGTCGGGCGAGGGCGGTCGGTTGTTCGGCTCCGTCACCTCGACCGACATCGCCGAGGCGGTGGAGGCCCAGACCGGCGTGAAGCTCGACCGGCGCAAGCTCTCGGTCGAGCCGATCAAGACACTGGGCACCCACGAGGTGCCGGTTCGTCTCCACAGCGACGTCGAGGTCCCGATCACGATCGAGGTCGTGCCCCAGTAGGTCACTGGCGGGTCTTGACCTGGTCTCGACGCGGGAGCATGATCGAACACACGTTCGGTCGTCGTCGCGTGGTGGGGATAACTTCCCGATATCCACAGGGTTATTCCCCTTCCTTCCCACAGGGCTCCGACGCGACCATGACCCCCGGAGAGGCATGGGAGAGGCGGGCGGGTGGTGCAGTCGATCAGCGATATGCGGCCGGAGTCTTCGCGGCCGTCGGGCGTCGGGCGGGTTCCGCCGCACAACATCGAGGCGGAGGAGTCCCTGCTCGGGGCGATGCTGCTGTCGAAGGACGCGATCGCCTCGGCGGTCGAGAAGGTCAGCCCGGAGGATTTCTACAAGCCGGCCCATGGGCACCTGTTCGAGGCCATCCAGGCGCTTTACGGCCAGGGGGAGCCGGTCGACCCGGTGACGGTGGCCGAGGAGCTGCGGCGGGCCAACCTGCTCGACGCCCTCGGGGGCAAGCAGGCGATCCTGCGGATCCAGGTCGGCACGCCGGCAGCGGCCAACGCCGCCCACTACGCCCGGATCGTCGAGGAGCACGCCCTGCTGCGGCGCCTGATCGGCGTGGCGGGCGAGATCGCCGAGATGGGCTACGACATGCCCGACGACGTGACGAACACGCTCGACCGGGCCGAGACCCTGGTCTTCGAGGTCGCCAACCGCCGCCTGTCGAGCTCCCTCAAGGCCATCTACCCCGCGCTGCAGGAGAGCCTGGAGCAGCTGGAGTCACTCTTCGAACGCGACGGGTCGATGACCGGTGTGCCATCGGGCTACGTCGACCTCGACGAGGTGCTGCTCGGCTTCCAACCGTCGAACCTCATCGTGGTGGCGGCCCGGCCCGGCCAGGGGAAGACGAGCTTCGCCCTCGGGGCGGCGTCCCACGTGGCCCTCGAGACTCGCAAGCCGGTGGTGTTCTTCTCCATGGAGATGGGCTACCTCGAGCTGACGCAGCGCATGCTGGCCTCGGAGGCCGGCGTCAACTCCCGCCTCCTGCGGACGGGCCACATCCCCGAGAGCGACTGGACGA
>JAUZEY010000262.1 GCA_030838785.1 Actinomycetota bacterium
ACACGGCGCCGTCGAGATAGCAGCGGTCCCCGATCTGGTGCGGGGGGAAGATGCCCGGGAGCGCCGTGCTGGCCCGCACGGCGTCGACGTCGGAGCCGGAGTCGATGACGACCGACCGGCCCTCCTCGAAGTCGGTGGCCGTGATCCGCAGCGGGACGGCCGCCTCCTCGATGCGCTCGTAGGGGATCCGCTCGGCCAGGAACCGGCGCCACGACGACGACGGGAAGAGGGATCCCTGACGGAACAGGGACCGGGCCGAGGCCAACGGGTTGAGCGGGAAGACGTCCCGGGCCCGGACGCCGCACCACATCTTCCGGAGGCGCTCGACCTGGTCCAGGCTCGGGTCGGCGGCCAGGTAGGCGGCGTTGACGGCGCCGATCGAGGTGCCGACGATGAAGTCGGGCTTGATGTCGGCCTCGAGGAGGGCCATCAGCATGCCGACGTGGATGCTGCCGAGGTTGGCGCCGCCCGAGAGCACGAATCCGATCACAGCCCTCCCCCTACCCTGGAAGGACCTGGCTTGGAACCTTTACGGGTGGTGACCTTCTCCCCCCCTGTCTGCCCTCCGGGGGTCGTGGTGCTCGAGGTCGGCGTGGGGGTCGACGCCGTCGTGGCCGCAGGGGTCGGCGTGGATGATGGCCGACGCCAGGCGGGGGACGTCGTGGAGGAGCCGGTGGCGGGCGTCCTCCGTGATGCGGTGGGCGGTGGCCACGTCGAGGTCGCGGTCGACGACGACCTCCGCTTCGGCGTGGAGGCGGTGACCGATCCACCGCACCCGGAGCTGGCCGACCCCTTCGACGCCGTCGACGCCGGCCAGCACCCCCCGGGCCTGGTCGGTCAGGGCGGGGTCGATGGCATCCATGAGGCGGGCCAGCACGTCGCCGGCCGCCTGCCGGAGGACCGAGACGATGAGCACGGCGATGGCCAGGCCGGCGATGGCGTCGGCCCGGTCGAACCCGGCCCACACGCCGACGGCGCCGGCCAGCACGCCGAGGGAGCTGATGCCGTCGGTGCGGGCGTGGAGCCCGTCAGCCACCAGGGCGGCGGAGCCGATGTCCTTCCCGACCCGGATCCGGTGCCGGGCCACGAGCTCGTTGCCGGCGAAGCCGACGAGGGAGGCGGCGACGACGGCGCCGAGGTACCGGACCGGGGCGGGGTGCAGGAGCCGGTCGACGGCCTCCCAGGCGGCGACCACGGCCGACAGGGCGATCATGGCCACCACCGCCCCGCCGGCGAGGTCCTCCGCCCGGCCGTAGCCGAACGGGTAGCGGGCGGTGGGCAGGCGCCGGCCGAGGGAGAAGGCCAGCCACAGCGGCAGGGCGGTGAAGGCGTCGGCGAAGTTGTGGAACGTGTCGTTGAGCAGCGCCACCGACCCGCTGAGCAGCGCCACCACCAGCTGGGCGACGGCAGTCGCCGTCAGCCCGAGGAGCGAGACCCACAGCGCCCGCACGCCCCGTTCGCTCGCCTCCAGGGCGGAGTCGATCGAGGCGGCGGAGTCGTGCTGGTGGCGGGTGAAGAGCGACCGGACGAAGCCGTGCTCCGCGTGGCCATGGTCGTGGCCATGGCCACGGTCGTGGTCGTGGGCCGACGGGTCAGCCACGGCGGGCGAGGACGGCGCCGGCCACCGCCCCGAAAGCCAGGTGGTCTGCGACCTGGGGGCCGACGGGCAGCGCCCGGATCAGCGGCCAGCGGCGCCCGGCCGGGCCGTGGGCCAGCAGGCCGAGGTCGACGGCGGCGATGGCCGCTCCGGCGGCCAAGCCGGCGGCCACGGGAGACAGCGACGTCCGGCGGACGGCCACGGCCAGGACCGTAGCCCAGCCGAGCGAGACGGCCGCATGGGCCAGCCCGCCGGCGACGAGGAGCGCCTCCGGGCGGGCGTCGGCCGGGAGGAGGAGGTTCCCGGCCGCCCGGGCCGCGGCCAGGGGATCCCGGCCGGTGAGCAGGGCGTGGGCCGTCGACGGCAGCCCCGACAGCACCCCCGCCACCGCCCCGGCCAGAAGGCCCCGGCGCAGAACCGACCCGCCGCTGACGGCTCCTCGTTTACGTTTTGCGGCCATTGGGTACCAACCGGCCGCTTTGACCGCTATGTCCCAACCGGTTGATCCGACATCAGCGAAGGCAGGCCGCTGCACGTCTTCCTTTTACTCCGGCTTCCCGCGTCGCCAGTGGCGGCGAGCGTGGCGCGCCACGCCGTTGCGGGCCTGGCGCCCTTCCTCGACCCCGCCGTGGCCGAGAACGCCGAGCTGCTCGTCAGCGAGCTGGTGACCAACAGCGTGCGCCACGCCGGCCTGCCGCCCCACGCCAGCATCGAGTTCAGCCTCCGGGCCACCCAGGAGGTGCTGATGGTGGAGGTGGCCGACGCCGGCCGCGGCTTCGACGACGACTCGCCGGCCCCGTCGCGGACCGAGGCCGGCATCGCCCGGGCGTCGGGTTGGGGCCTGTTCCTGGTCGAGCACATCGCCGACCGGTGGGGCGCGGTCCAGATGGACGGCGAGACCCGCGTCTGGTTCGAGCTCCGGCCGGGGGCGCAGCCCGCTCCCGCCCGCAACGGGGCCGTCGCCGCCCACTGACTCCACCTCCACTGACTCCATCGGCGCTGACTCCATCGGGGCCTACTTCGGCGTCGACAGCGACAGGGCGAAGTCACCCTGGGGGTCGGTCCACAGCTCGAGCAGCCGGAGCCCGGCCGCCGTCAGCTCGCCGCTCAGGCCGTCCGGCCGGAACTTGGCCGAGATCTCCGTCCGCATCTCCTCGCCGGCGGCGAAGCGCACGGTCAGGCCGAGCCCGGCCACCGTTACGGTCTGGTCGACCGACGACCGCAGCCGCATCTCGATCCACTCCCGCTCGGTGTCGAACACCGCCACGTGCCGGAACCGGTCGGGCGCGAAGTCGGCGTCGAGTTCCCGGTTGAGCCGGTGCAGGAGGTTGCGGTTGAAGGCGGCGGTGACGCCGGCGGAGTCGTCGTAGGCCGCTTCGAGGCGGCCGACGTCCTTGACCAGATCCGTGCCGAGCAGGAAGGTGTCGCCCGGTTCGAGGCCGGCCCGGATCTCGGCCAGGAACACCGCCCGCTGCTCCGGCGTCAGGTTCCCGATCGTGCTGCCGAGGAAGGCGATCATCCGCCGGCCTCCGCCGGGGAGCAGGCCGAGGTGCCGTTCGAAGTCGCCCACGACGGCGTGGACGGCGACACCGGGGTACTCGCCCGACACCGCCACGGCCGCCGACTTGAGCGTCGACTCGTCGACGTCGAACGGCACGAAGCGCTGGAGCGCCCCCCGCCGGTGGAGGGCGTCGAGCAGGATCCGGGTCTTCTCCGAGGTGCCGGAGCCCAGCTCGATGAGGGTGTCGGCACCCGACCGCTCGGCGATCTCGTCGGCCCGGGCAAGGAGGATGGCCCGCTCGGTGCGGGTCGGGTAGTACTCCGGCAGGCGGGTGATGGCGTCGAAGAGCGCCGAACCCTCCTCGTCGTAGAAGTACTTCGAGGCCAGCTCCTTGGGCGTCGCCTGGAGGCCCCGGGCGACGTCGCGGCGCA
>JAUZEY010000297.1 GCA_030838785.1 Actinomycetota bacterium
CGCGGCGACCACCGCCGCTCCTCGAGGGCGGCCCCGAGGGGGAAAGGCCAACACGCCAACGATCCGCTCGCAGATGGCGGTCGCCACCCGTCCCTCGGCGGCCGAGATGCCGCCGGACTCCCGCAGACCAGCGATCTCGCGTATCGCCGGGGCGATCACCGTCTCGCACAACGCGAGCGGGGAGGTGCCCGACTGGTGAACGGCCGCCACGAGAGACCGGGCGGCGTCTTCATCACCGGCGACGAGGGCCAGCGCAAGCTCAGCCGCTACGAGATCCGGGTCGGCTCCCGGCTCGACGGTCGCTCGCCGGGCCCACCTGCCATTGAGGAACTCGGCCACATCGCGAGAGTCGATCTCGTACTCCGACCCGACCTTGACCGCCGGCAGAACGCCCGTACGCACCCACCGGTACGCCGTCTGGTAGTGCACCCGGAGCGTGCGTGCTGCTGACTCCAGATCCACCGCTACCCCCATCCACCCTCAGGC
Source organism: Actinomycetota bacterium (assembly GCA_030838785.1). Classification (GTDB taxonomy): domain Bacteria; phylum Actinomycetota; class Acidimicrobiia; order IMCC26256; family BP-133; genus BP-133. The sequence continues at coordinate 487 of JAUZEY010000297.1, forward strand.
TGCCGGTAGGTACACTTCGGGGGACTGCCCCGACGGTAGCGTTTCTAAAGTGTCTTTTCGTTTGCCGCCGCGTTCCTTCCCCGGCAACCTTTCCGACACTCCTGCCGGTCCGCGCCCAATCCGTTTTGAGGACGCCAATCCGTTGGCTCGAGCGCTTCCGCCGCTCGATCGACGACTACGTCGGCCGCCTCAGCGCCCCCGGGCCGGTCGACCCCGGAACCCTCGCCGAGGCGATTGCCTTGCGGATCGCCTTCGAGGCCGCCCGAGCGGAGCGTGACCCCGACGGAGTGCTTCCGCCCGACGTCGCCGACGCCCTGCCGGCCCTCCCCGGCGACTACGCCTGGACGCGGGCCGAGGAACAGGTCCCGCCCCGCCCGGCGGTGCGCCAGCTCTACGGCGCCGAAGGCGAGCGGCTGGCGCGCCCCGGCTCGCCGCTGCAGCCGGAATGTTGGTTCGACCAGGCTTGATCTAAGGCCGGGGGCCGACCGCCAGGGCGTCGTCGTGGAGCACGGCGAGGGACTTCCCCGCTCCCCCGACGAACACCGGAAGACCGAGCGACTCGCCGAGGTCGACCTGCATCTCGGTGGCCGCGTCCACGGCTTCGCGCCGCGTCACCGACACGACGGCCAACGTCGGACGGATCCGGCGGGCCAGATCGACCACCTCGGAGGCCGCGACGCCTTCGATCTCTCGGAAGGCCCAACCGGCGTCCCGCAGCACCGCTCCCGCCATGAGGGAGGGGAGGCGGTGATCCTCGCCCTTCGGGGTAACCACCAGCGCGATGCCCTTGGCGGGATCGGGGGCGTCGAGACGTCCGACGGCCCAGTCGAGCACCCGCTCGGCGATGCCGGCGGCGATCCTGACCCGGGCGCCGCAAAGCTCACCGGTCTCCCACTCGTCACCGATCCGCCGCAGGCTGGGCGCCAGCATCTGCTCGCACTGGTCGAGGACGGGGACCCGGGCGAGGTGGACCATCTCGAAGACGCGGCGGGCGGCGGTGTCATCCCCGGCGACGAGGGCGCGGTGCAGTTGCTCCCGGAGCCGGTCCCAGTCCCGGCCCCGACCCGTGTATGTGAGGGGTCGACGGGCATTGCGCAGCGTTGCTACGGCCTCGACGTCGGCCGGTGCCAGCCGGTAGCCACCCGGCCCCTTCACGGCGGGAAGGAAACCGGTCCGCACCCAGCGATAGGCCGTCTGGTAGTGCACGCCGAGCCGGCGCGCCGCCGTCTCAAGGTCGATGCTCCCATCCGCCTCGCGGTCCATCCCCGTCCGCCTTTCACTGTTCGACCCGATATCTCGCGCTGCGATACGGGTCTTATCGGCGGGCCCTCGGGCCACGATGAGCCACGATGCCGCCAAAGGTCCGGATCGGGCGGTTCGACCCTTCCCAACCCGGCCTCCGCCCGCACAGCCGAGGGACGCGCGAGGCCCTGCTACCATGACTCGCCGCACCCGGGGCCATAGCTCAGTTGGCAGAGCGCTTGCATGGCATGCAAGAGGTCGGGGGTTCAAATCCCCCTGGCTCCACCGGAAAGCCCCTCGTCAGAGGGGCTTTTCCTTTTCCAACAGACCGGTGGAGAAGCCCGACGTAGCCAGGTTGAGCGTAGCCAACTAGAATCTGGCTACGTCTGGGGGTCTGGATGGCGTCGAAACCCACGGTTCGCTGGAACGAGAGCAACGGCCGATGGATGGCCTGGGTGCGCTTCCCCGACGGCTCGCGCCGCAAGGTTGAACGTGTCGACAAGGCGACCGCCCAGCGGGACCTCGACGAGCTACTAACACGCCGGGCTCAGGACCTCGAGCCGCCGCCACGGCGGCAGCAGGCGGCTTCGTTCGCTCAGGTCATCGACGCGTGGCTCGACGCCGGCTGCCCGATCGCCTCGCCCGTCAAGACCTCCCGCCATGCCCGCGAGAAGTCGCCGAACACGATCACCAACGCCCGCTATCTGCTCGACGGCCACGTCCGCTCGGAGATCGGTCGGCTCTGGGTGGACCGGACGGCTTCCGCTCGGCTGGAGGAGCTCTTCGCCGGGATGGCCTCCAAGGAGTTGTCGACGAGCACCGTCGACCGGACATGGCTCTACCTCAACCAGGCCTGCCAGTGGGCGCTGCGCCAGCGCCAGATCAAGACGAACCCCGCCGCCGACGTCCTGCTCCCCGTCGCCCGGCCGGCCAAGGCCCGCAAGTCGCTCACCATCAAGCAGGCCCAGGCCCTCCTCGTCGACGCCATCCCCGGCTCAACCCGCCCCGCCATGTGGCTCACCGGCCTCATGTGCGGCCTGCGGCCCGGCGAGCTCGCCGGACTCCGGTGGCCCTTCGTCGACATCGACAGCGACAGCCCGAGCATCGACGTCGTCGAGCGGGCCGTCGAAGTCGCCGCCCACTACGCCGGCCAGGCCGAACCGAAGACCGCCCGGGGCCGCCGACGGATCGGCCTTCACCCTTTGCTGGTCGCCGCCCTCATCCGCCATCGGGACGAGCTAATTCTCCTCGGCCTCTACGACGACGAGGGCTTCGTGTTCTGCACACGCAACGCCACGCCGATCTCCCTCTCGAGCCTCCGGCGCGGCTTCAAGGCCCTGTGCGAGGAAGCCGGCCTCGGCCGGGAGTGGACGACCTACGAGCTGCGCCACTCGTTCGTCTCCCTCGTCGCCGACCAGCTCGACGACCTGGTGAAGGTGGCCGACCTCGCCGGCCATGTGAACACGAAGACGACCCAGGGCTACCGCCACCCGGTGCGCCCCTCACTCCCCCACGCCATCGAAGCCTGGGACCGGCTCCTCGAACGGCAAACGGGCGCGAGTAGCGGCTGACCCGACGGGGGCCGCCTACTCGACGTCGGGGTGCACGATCGTCAGCCCGGCTGCCCGCGCGATCGAAAGAAGGTCAGACAGATCGGCGGTCACGATCGCAGGCGGGTCTGTCACGGCCATCGCACAGGCGGCGAGCCAGGTGTCGTTCTGGCGCCGCTCCCGGTCGTTCCGACTGGTCGTGGACCGGGTCGCGGCCCGGAGATCGGCCCACCGCTCGACCACGGTGTCGAGGTCGACGTCGAAGCGGCTGTAACCAGCCAAGGCCGTCGCCAGCGCTGCCTGGTGGTGATGGTCAAGAACATTGAGACGAAGGAGAGTCTCGACCTCGGCGACGGTCACGAAGCACACGAACAGCTCATGACCCCGGATGAGCGCCGAGAATTCGTCCGACCGATCCTCGTTCAACGCCAGCAGCGACACGACGTCGGTGTCGAC
>JAUZEY010000299.1 GCA_030838785.1 Actinomycetota bacterium
AGAGCGGCAAGGGCGACGAGTACGACAAGATCGCCGCCGGCGACCCCACCAAGGCCGGCACCACCCTCCAGCTCGGCCTCTACTCGGAGGCCGCCGTCCAGCTCCTCAGCGCCACCGCCGCCGAGGCCCACTACTGGATGGTCAACGAGGACGCCGGCTTCTCCCGGCGGGGCTACCCCTGGAACGCCGAGCGCCGGAGCCGGTTCGTCCAGGTTGTGGCCGGCATCGTCGACGGCATCGAGCGGGGCGTGTTCCCCGCCACCCCCGGCGAGTGGGACTCGTGGCGCAACACCTTCGGGAACTGCACCTACTGCGACTTCGACGACCTCTGCCTCCGGGACCGGGGGGAGATCGCCGAAGCCAAGATCGCCGCCCCGGAGCTGGCCGTCCGGGACATCCTCGACCCCGACACCGAGGCGGCACAGTGACCCTCGACCCTGTGACCCTCGACGCGGGCGCCCGGGAGATCATCACCCGCGCCGGCCTGGGCCGGACCCTGTTCGTCGAGGCCGGCGCCGGCACCGGCAAGACCACCCAGCTCGTCGGCCGCATCGCCAACCTCGTCATCGACGAGGGCGTCCCGCTGGCCGGGATCGCCGCCATCACCTTCACCGAGGCCGCAGCCGCCGAGCTGGCGGCCCGGATCCGGGTCACGTTCGAGCGCCGGGCGGCGGACAGCCCCGACGGGGAGGTGCGGGCGCGGTGCCGGGCCGCCATCGCCGACGCCGACCGGGCCGCCATCTCCACCCTCCACAGCTTCGCCAGCCGCATCCTCGGCGAGCACCCCCTGGCCGCCGGCCTCCCACCCCGCATCGGCATCCTCGACGAGATCAGCTCCCAGCTGGCCCACGAGGAGCGCTGGGACCGCTTCCTCGAGGAGCTCTACGACCACCCAGCCCACGAGGGGCTCCTCATCCGGGCGGCGCTGGCCGACGTCGCCCTCGAGCCCCGCTACCGGGGTCACGTCACCATGAAGGGCGTCGCCGTCCGCCTGGCCCAGAGCTGGGACCGCCTCGACGAAGCCGTCGGACGGGACCACGGGCCGTTGCCACCGCTGGAGTTCGGGCCGTTCGACCGGGCCGCGGCGGCCGCCGAGGCGCTGCTCGTCGAGTGCCGCGACCACGACGACTACTTCTATCGCCACCTGACCCGGACGGTCATGCCCAAGGTGCGGACGCTACGGGCCATCACCGACCCCGACCGCAAGTTCCGGGCGTTGCGCCGCCAGCGCGACTGGGGCCCCGAACGGGGCGGCACGGACGGGGGCTGGCCCGCCGGGATCGTCGCCGCCAAGGGCATCATCGCCGCGCTCAACGACGCCAAGGCCGCCGTCGTCACCCCGGCCGTCAACGACGTCCTCGACCGGCTCCTCACCCTGGTCAGCCGGGAGGTCCTCGGCGCCGCCGAGGCGCGGCGCCTCGAAGGTCAGCTCGAGTTCCACGACCTGCTGGTCCTGGCCCGCCGCCTGCTGCGCACCAGCCCGCCGGCCCGCCGGGTCCTCCACCGGCGCTACACGCACCTCCTCCTCGACGAGTTCCAGGACACCGACCCCATCCAGATCGAACTGGCCGTCCTCATCGCCGCCGCCGTGGCCGGTGACGACCCGCCCGAGTGGCACACCGCCGACGTCGACCCCGGTCGCCTCTTCTTCGTCGGCGACCCCAAGCAGTCGATCTACCGGTTCCGCCGGGCCGACATCGAGCTGTTCCTCAAGGCCCGGGACCGCTTCGGCGCCGACGACGCCTGCCTGCGGCTCACCACCAACTTCCGGACCGTCCCGCCGGTACTCGACTGGGTCAACGGGATCTTCGGCCGGCTCATGCCCGACGAGGTCGCCGGCAAGCAGCCCCGCTACGAGCCCCTCGACGCCCACCGCGACCCGTCACCCGGCGGGGACCACCGCCCCCTGCTCCTCGGCGGACCCCACGACAAGGCCCGGGCGGGGGAGCTGCGGGAGTTCGAAGCCGGCGACGTGGCCCGCACCGTCGACCACATCCGCACCGACCCGGAGGCGTGGCCGGTCCTCGACGAGAAGACGGGGGAGTGGCGCCCGGCCCGGCTCACCGACGTGACCGTCCTCCTTCCCACCCGCACGTCGCTGCCGTACCTGCGGGCCGCGCTGGACGGGCGGGACATCCCCTACCGGCTCAACACCGGCACGCTCGTCTACGACACCCAGGAGGTCCACGACGCCCTCGCCGCGCTGCGGGCCGTCGACGACCCCACCGACGAGCTCAGCCTCGTCACCGCGCTGCGCTCCCCGCTCTACGCCTGCGCCGACACGGACCTGTTCACCTTCCACCACGCCGGCGGCCGGTGGGACCTCCGCCGCCGGGAGCCGCCCGAGGGGATCGCCGCCGACCACCCCGTGCCGGCCGCCCTGGCCCATCTCCGGTCGCTGTGGGAGCAGCGATGGTGGCTGCGCCCCTCGGTTCTCCTCGACCGTCTGTTGGAGGAGCGCTCGGCGTTCGTCTTGGCCTTCGGGGAGGGCCGGGCCCCCGAGGTGTGGGGCCGGCTGCGGTTCCTGGTCGACCAGGCCCGGGCCTTCGAGGAGGCCGGCGGCGGGGGGCTGCGGGCCTTCCTCGACTGGGCCGACCTCCAGCGGTCCGAGAGCGCCGGGGTCCACGAGCCGATGCTGCCCGAGACCGACGACGACGCCGTGCGGATCATGACCATCCACGGCGCCAAGGGCCTCGAATTCCCCAGCCCCGCCGTGTCGGGCATGACCACGAAGCCGGCCGGACGCCGAGGTGGGGTGAGCGTCGTCTGGAACGAGGACGGGACCCCGGAGGTGCGGCTCCGCAAGGACATCGGCACCGCCAACCACGACCCCCGGGCCGACCTCGAAGCGGAGATGGACGTCCACGAGAAGCTGCGGCTCCTCTATGTCGCCTGCACCCGGTCCCGGGACCACCTCGTGGTCGCCACCCACCACCAGAAGGACGACCGCTCCTACGCCTGCACCATGTGGAAGACGACCCAGGACCAGCCCGACACCTGGCGGGCGCTTCCCGCCGAGGATGAGGACGGGCCGGCCGTCATGCCGCCCACCACAGCCGTTACGCCGGCCGCGCTGCCGGACCGGCCGACCGCCGTCGCCGTCACGGCGACCGCGCCGGCGGAGGACGAACACGACGCATCGCTCGCCGCCCGGGAGGCAGACGATGGCCGGGAGGCGTGGCTGGCCGCCCGGGAGGCGCTCCTCGCCCCCCAGCGTCGGCCGCGGTTCGTCTCGGCCACCGCCATCGCCCGGGAAGCCGGCGTCGGCGCGGTCGACGAGGAGCGCGACCCCGACGACCCCGCAGGCGCCGGTGGCATCACCGGTGACGCCGACCTGCCGGTCGCCCCCCGGCGGCGCGGGAGGGCCGGTACCGCCATCGGCCGGGCCGTGCACGCCACCCTGCAGTTCACCGACCTGGCCGCATCCACTGGCCTGGAGGCGCAGGCGGCCCGCCAGGCCGACCTCGAGGCGGTGCCGGAACACGCCTCCATGATCGCGGCCATGGCCCGCTCCGCCCTGGCCTCCGACGCCGTCCAGCTGGCGGCGAAGTCCGTGAGCCACAAGGAGATCTACGTCGCCGCCCCGTTCGGCGACCGGGTCATCGAGGGCTACATCGACCTGCTCGTCGAGACCCCCGAAGGCCTCGTCATCGTCGACTACAAGACCGACACCTTGGCTTCTGAAGCCGACGTCGACGCCAAGCTCGCCACCTACGAGCTCCAAGGCGCCGCCTACGCCGTGGCGCTCGAGGTGTCGACCGGGATGCCGGTGGTCGACTGCCGCTTCGTGTTCTGCCGCCCATCCGGCGCGATCGAGCGGCGCGTGGCCGACCTTGACAGCGCCAAGGGGAGGGTGCGAGCACACCTTGTGGCCGCTCGCGACTGAAGGGCGAGCTACGCCAGCCAGTTGCTGCGCGCGCCCTTGACGACGATGCCGACTCAAACTCACGCTGCCGCCCGACCCCGACCCCGACCCCGACCCCGACCCCCGCCGGCGACGACGAAGAACGGGGCGCTTGACCGCTCCCCGCCTGCCAGACGAAGCCGAGAAACGAGGGTCGTCAACGGTCTCCGCGCTCGAGATGCCGCTGTCCGGGCGTGGTATGGTGTTTGGTATGGCGACCCGGAAGGTGACGGTGACGTTGGATGAGGCCCAACTGGCCCGGATCCGTGAGCTCGTGGCGGGAGGCACGGCGGCGAGTGTCTCGGGCTTTGTGCAGCACGCGGTCGGCGTGGCTCTCGACGACGTGTCCGGTTGGGGAGCGATGCTGGCCGAGGCCCTGGCGAAGACCGTCGGTGAGCTGACCGCCGAGGAGCGGGTGTGGGCTGACGAGATCCTCGGCACCGGCAAGCGGCGCGGACGGGGTAAGCGATCGGCGGCATGACCGCCGGGATCACCTTGGACGCGGGCGGCCTGATCGCGCTGGATCGTGACGACCGCCGGGTCATCGTCCTCCTCGCCCGCGCCGCCGAAGCCAAGGGGCGGGTCACCGTCCCGGCGAGCGCTCTGGCCCAGGCGATCCGCCCCCCCGAACGGCAAGCTCGGCTGGCCCGGTTGATCCGCCAGCCGACGACCGACGTCGTTCCGCTCGATCGCGTCGACGCCACGCACGTCGGAAGACTCCTGGCCGTCAGCGGCACGGCGGACATCACCGATGCCCACGTCGTCGTGTGTGCCCGACGTGCCGGCCAGAACGTCGTCACATCGGACCCGGGGGATCTCCGG
>JAUZEY010000347.1 GCA_030838785.1 Actinomycetota bacterium
ACCACCCGCTGGTCGGCCTCGTGGAGCCGGGCGTACTCGAGGTGGCGGGTCTTGGGGGTCGACTTGCGGTGGTAGCGGGCGACGAGGGCGATGATCTCGAGCTCGTGGTCGGTGAAGCCGGTCAGCAGCTCGCTGTTGCGGATCACGTAGTAGCTGTGCAGGTGGTGGCGGTCGTGGCTGATGACCAGCCCGACGTTCTGGAGGATGGCGGCCGCCTCCAACCACTCCTCGGCCTCTTCCGAGAGGCCCGAGAGGTGGCGGGTGCCCTCGAAGAGCTGCTGGGCCAGGGCGGCGATGCGGGCACAGTGCTCCTGCTCCCCCGGGGCGAGGGCGGCGAGATGGAGCACGCTCTCGTAGCGGAGGTCGCGCAGGTGGCCGAGCGTCCCGGCCTGCCGGCGGCGCACGACGTCGAGCAGCACGCCCTCCCGGAGGGCGAAGTCGGAGATCACCAGCTCGTCGATGCCGAGGCCCCGGACGACCTGCTCCAGGACGACGACGCCGCCCAGGATGATGTCGGCCCGCCGGGGGTCGAGCCCCGGCACGGCCAGGCGGTCGGCCACCCGGGCCCGCGAGGCGAGGTCGTCGACCACCTCGGCGAGGTCGTCGGCGGTGAAGGACCGCATGCCCACCTGGCGGAGCGGCTCGGCGCCCCGGCGGGCCCGGACCATCTCCGCCACGTTGAGGATCGTGCCCGAGCTCCCCACCGCGACCTCGAAGCCGCCGGAGTCGGCCACCATCTGCTCCACCCGGGGCAGGTAGCTCTTGACGAACCTGCGGGCCTCGTCGACGGCCTTCTTCTTCACCGGCTCCTTGCGGAAGAAGCGCTCGGTGAGGCGGATGGCGCCGACCTTGAGGCTCCGGGCGGCCAGCATGTCGCCGCCGAGGCCGACGATGAACTCGGTGCTGCCGCCGCCGATGTCGACCACGAGCACCTGCTGGTCGAAGACCGGCACGGCCTGGAGCACCCCGAGGTGGATCAGCCGGGCCTCCTCGACACCGGAGATCACCTCCACCCCGACGTTGGCCTTGGCCAGGGCGGCCTCCAGGAAGTCGTCCCGGTTCTCGGCCTCCCGCACGGCGCTGGTGGCCACGGCGTGCACCTCGGCCCCGAACGTGTCGGCGATGCGGCGGAACCGGCCGAGGGCGGCGACGCCCCGTTCGATGGCGTCGGGCGTGAGCTCCTTCATGTCGCCGGAGCCGGACCCGAGCCGGACGACCTCCTTGTCCCGGGCCAGGATCTCGAAACGGTTGTTCCCCGTCGGACGGGCCACGACGAGATGGAAGCTGTTGGTGCCGATGTCGATCGCGGCCACCGGAGTGGCCACCTGGGGGGCGTGCGACACCACGAGGACGAGGTTACCCCCGCCTGCCGAATCGCAGGCCGGGAGCCGGTGAGCCCCCGCGATGGCAGCCCGGAGGCTGGTGACGCCCCCGAGCGCCTACCCTCCGTTTCGTGACCGCCGCCGCCAACGCCGCCGCCCGGAACCCGATGATCGTCCGGGCCATCGCCGCCGAGCTCGCCGTCCGGGAGAACCAGGTCCGGGCGACCGTCGACCTGCTCGACGGGGGCGCCACGGTCCCGTTCGTGGCCCGCTACCGCAAGGAGGCGACCGGCGGCCTCGACGACGCCCAGCTCCGCACCCTGGAGGAGCGTCTCCGCTACCTCCGGGAGCTGGAGGAGCGGCGGGCGCAGATCCTCGAGTCGATCGAGGCCCAGGGCAAGCTCGACGACGCCCTCCGGGCCCTGGTCATGGCCGCCGACTCCAAGGCCCGGCTGGAGGACATCTACCTCCCCTACAAGCCGAAGCGCCGCACGAAGGCCCAGATCGCCCGGGAGGCCGGGTTGGAGCCGCTGGCCGACCGGCTCCTCGGCGACCCGACGCTCGACCCGTCGGAGACGGCGGCGGCCTACGTCGACGAGGAGCGGGGCGTAGCCGACGCCGGCGCCGCCCTCGACGGAGCCAGGGCGATCCTGACGGAGCGCTTCGGCGAGGACGCCGACCTGATCGGCGACCTCCGGGAGCGGCTGTGGCGCAACGGCCGCCTGACGTCGGCGGTGCGGGCCGGCCGGGAGGAGGCCGGGGCCAAGTTCTCCGACTACTTCGACTTCGCCGAACCGTTCACGACGATGCCGTCGCACCGGATCCTGGCCCTGTTCCGGGCCGAGAAGGAGGAGGTCCTCGACGTCGCGGTCGACGCCGGGGAACCCGCCGATTACGAGGCCGGTATCGCGGGCCGGTTCGGGATCGACCCGTCCGGCGGCCGGGCGGCCGACGCCTGGCTGGGCGAGACCGTGCGGTGGGCGTGGAAGACCAGGGTGTCCGTCCACCTCGGGATCGACGTCCGGGCCCAGCTCCGCCAGGTGGCGGAGGACGGCGCCGTGCGGGTCTTCGCCACCAACCTGCGGGACCTGCTGCTGGCCGCCCCGGCCGGCAGCCGGGCCACGATGGGCCTCGACCCCGGCCTGCGGACGGGCGTGAAGGTGGCCGTGGTCGACCGCACCGGCAAGGTGGTGGCCCACGACACGATCTACCCCCACGAGCCCCGCCGCCAGTGGGACGAGTCGATCGCCGCCCTCGAACGCCTGGCCCGGGCCCACGGCGTGGAGCTGGTGTCGATCGGCAACGGCACCGCCTCCCGGGAGACCGACAAGCTGGCCGCGGAGCTCATCTCGCGCCACCCCGACCTCCCGCTCACCAAGGTGGTCGTCTCCGAGGCCGGCGCGTCGGTGTACTCCGCCTCGGCCTACGCCGGGAAGGAGCTGCCGGAGCTCGATGTCTCGATCCGGGGAGCGGTGTCGATCGCCCGCCGGCTGCAGGACCCGCTGGCCGAGCTGGTCAAGATCGACCCCAGGTCGATCGGCGTGGGCCAGTACCAGCACGACGTGTCGGAGCTGAAGCTGTCCCGCTCCCTCGACGCCGTGGTGGAGGACTGCGTGAACGCGGTTGGGGTTGACGTGAACACCGCCTCGGCGCCGCTGCTGACCCGGGTGTCGGGAATCGGGGAGGGGCTGGCCGAGAACATCGTCCGTCACCGCGACGAAAACGGCCCGTTCCGGAAACGGACCGCCCTCAAGCAGGTGCCCCGGCTGGGGCCCAAGGCCTTCGAGCAGTGCGCCGGGTTCCTGCGCATCCCCGGCGGCGACGACCCCCTCGACGCCTCGGCCGTGCACCCCGAGGCCTACCCGGTGGTGCGGCGCATCCTGAGCGCCGTCACATCAGGATCCGGGAAGGCCGACATCCGTTCGCTGATCGGCAACACGGCGCTGTTGCGGTCGCTGCGGCCCGAGGACTTCGTCGACCAGACCACCCCGGGGGACACCCCCGCACCCGCGGGCTTCGGGCTGCCGACCGTCACCGACATCCTGGCCGAGTTGGAGAAGCCGGGCCGCGACCCCCGTCCGGCCTTCAAGACGGCCACCTTCGCCGAAGGCGTGGAGAAGATCGGTGACCTCACCCCCGGCCTGGTGCTGGAGGGCGTCGTCACCAACGTGGCCGCGTTCGGGGCCTTCGTCGACGTCGGCGTCCACCAGGACGGGCTGGTCCACGTGTCGGCCATGGCCCGGCGCTTCGTCAAGGATCCGCGGGAAGTGGTGAAACCGGGCGACGTGGTGAAGGTCAAGGTGCTCGACATCGACGTGGGCCGGAAGCGGATCTCGCTCTCGTTGCGGCTCGACGACGAGCCCGGGGAGCAGCGCCGCCGCCAGCGCTGACATGAGGAACATTTAACGCGTTCGGGCTCAATCGGACCGCTCGGCGCGCCGAGAACCCGAGCGTGGGGAACTACGACGAGATGACCACCGCTCGCCTCACCTGGGTCGTCCTCGACCGGCTCGTCCCCAGCGAGGACGTCGTCGCCGCCCGGGCCGCCCTCATCGCCCGGGACCCGGAGCTGCAGAGCCTGGTCGCCCAGGGCGTCATGAGCGAGACCGAGGCGATCGAGGCTCTCCAAAGCCGCCAGACCCGCTACGGCGGCACCGGCCGTGGATTCGGCGGCGCTCGACCGGCCGGCTCGCCGTGGCCGAAGCGGCTGGCCGCCGCGGCCGGCACCGCGATGACCGTATCGATGCTGCTCCACCTCGCCCGCTAGGACCGCCGATCAGTTCAGGATCGACTTGCCGACGATCTCTTTCATGATCTCGGTCGTGCCGCCGTAGATGCGGGTGACGCGGGCGTCGGCGTAGGCCCGGGCGATGGGGTACTCGGTCATGAAGCCGTAGCCGCCGTGGAGCTGCACGCCCATGTCGGTGACCCGGCCCTGGAGCTCGGTGCACCAGTACTTGGCCATTGCCGCCTCCTCGGCGGTGAGCTGCCCGTCGTTGTGGGCCAGGATCGCCTTGTCGACGAAGGCCTCGGTGACGGCGATCTCGGTCGCCATCTCGGCCAGCTTGAAGCGCGTGTTCTGGAAGTTGGCCACCGCCTGGCCGAAGGCCTGGCGCTCCTTCACGTACTCCAGCGTCCACCGGTAGGCGGCCCGGGCGGCGGAGAGGCCGGCCACGGCGATCGACAGCCGCTCCTGGGGGAGGTTGGTGACGAGGTAGCGGAACCCCTCACCCTCGGCGCCGAGGAGGTTCTCGACCGGCACCCGCACGTCGGTGAAGAAGAGTTCGGCCGTGTCCTGGGAGTGGAGGCCGATCTTGTCCAGGTTGCGGCCCCGCTCGAAGCCCTCCATGCCCCGTTCCAGGATCATGAGCGACATGCCCTTGTGGCGCTGGGTCGGGTCGGTCTTCACGGCGGTGATGACGAGGTCGGCGTTGATCCCGTTGGTGATGAAGGTCTTGGATCCGTTGACGGTGTAGGTGTCGCCGTCCCGGTTGGCGGTGGTGGTCATCGAGGCCAGGTCGGAGCCGATCCCCGGCTCGGTCATGGCCACGGCCGTGATCAGCTCCCCGGAGCAGATGCCGGGCAGCCAGCGCTGCTGCTGCTCCTCGTTGGCCAGGTGGAGGAAGTAGGGCAGGCAGATGTCGTTGTGGAGCGTGAGCCCGAGCCCGCTGCCGCCGATGCAGGTCTCGGCGATCTCCTCCGAGATGACGGTGTTGTAGCGGAAATCCTTCACGCCGCCTCCGCCGTGCAGCTCGGGCGCCTCCATGGCCAGGAACCCGGCCGCCCCGGCCCGGGCGAAGATGGCCCGGTCCATGATCCCGTCCCGCTCGAACTCCTCCGCCCGGGGGACGATCTCCTTGTCCAGGAACCGCCGGAAGCTGTCGCGGAACATGTCGTGCTCGGGCTCGAAGAGTTCGCGTCGCATGGGCGCCATCTTCCCCTATCGGCTCAGCGCAGGCGGGAACGGCCGGTCAGGATCAGGTACCACGACTCTCCGGTGACCCGCCCGAGGGCATCGATGGTCTCCGGTCGGGGCAGCTCGGCCGGGAGCCCGATCTGGACGTAGGCCAGGTGCTCCATCATCGAGCCCAGCGTCTCGGCCAGGAGGTCCACGTCGACGCCGGCTTCGAGCTGCCCGGCCTCCACCAGCGCGGCGAGCCAGTGGGCCGTCCGACCGACGAAGCCCTGGCGGACCGACAGCCACAGCCGGGCGAAGTCGGGGTTGACGGCGGCCGCCTCCCGCATGACCCGGAAGAGGTGGCGCTGGCGGGCGTAGGCGGCGAAGTAGCTCGTGTTGGCCCGGATCAGCTCGGCCAGGTCGAGCCCGCTGCGGTGGACGGGCTGGGGATCGCGGCCGCTGGCCCGGCGCAGGTCGGCCAGGGGCTCCTCGAGCACGGCCAGGAGGACCTCGTCCTTCCCCGGGAAGTGGCGGTAGAAGTTGCCGTGGGAGATGCCGGCCATCCGCACCATGTCGGCGATGCGGGCGGCGCTGTAGCCGTACTCGGAGAAGACGGTGGCGGCGGCCTCGACCAGCCGGCGCCGGGTCTCCGCGCCCCGCCGGGTCTTGGCCGCAGGCACTGGCGTGAGCTGTGTGGGTTGTGACTCTGATATCGCATCTTGAATCGATTCATGCGCACCAGAAGCCGATTGACGAGCCATTTGTAGATGGTGTATCACATTCGACGGTGAAGCTGCTACTCATCCGACACGCCGAGCCGGACACGGAGCACGGCCCCCAGGCCGACCCTCCGCTGTCGGCCGCGGGCCGGGCCCAGGCGGCGGCCCTGGCCGGCTGGCTGGCCGGCGAGCCGCTGGCCGCCGTCTACACCAGCCCGCTGCGCCGGGCCCGCGAGACCTCCGGATTCCTCTCCGAGGCGAGCATCACCGTCGACGGACTGGCCGAGGTCGGCGGCCCGGGCGAGTACGTCGCCGCCGACGTGATGAAGCGAAACGGCGATCCCCGCTACGACGCCCTGATCAGCGGCGACCTCGCCGTCTACGGCACCGACATCGACGCCTTCCGGGCCGCCGTCGTCGAGGCGGTGGACGGGATCGTCGACCGCCACCCCGGCGAGACGGTGGCCGTGGTCAGCCACGCCGGGGTCATCAACGCCTACCTCGGTGCCCACCTCGGCATCGAGAAGCGCCTGATCTGGTCGGCGCTCGACTACGCCGGCGTGACCCGGGTCCTCGCCAACCGGGAGGGCACCCGCACGATCTCGGCCCTCAACGAACTGCCCCACTCCTGCGGGCAACCTGCGACGAAATGAAATGGAGCGCACCGTGGCCAGTTGGATCCTGAACGACACGCCGTCGAAGGTCTTCCCGCTCTACTCCCGGGCCAACGTCGGCGAGGTCTTCCCCGACCCGATCAGCCCGCTGAACGCCACCACCGGCTTCCTGGCCAACCTCGAGCCGGGCTGGCGGGCGGCCTACGCCGCCTGTCAGGTCTGGGACCACGACATCTACGACCGCGCCGTGGAGCACAATCCCATCGCCTGTTTCGGCGGCTACCTGTTCATCAACATGTCGTTGATGCGGCTGTTCGGCGTGCGGGTACCGGGGTTCTCGCCCGAGGCCGTCGACTTCCAGTACTTCGGTGACATGCCGGGCATCCCGTCCTACGAGAGCGAGGCCCGCCCCTTCGACGTGAGCGAGGAGTGGAGCGCCCGGGCCGGTGGCTGGCTGGTCAACGACGTGCTCGGGGCCACCGACCTGGCGTCGCTCGACGCCGAGCGGGCTCAGGTGAGGGCGGAGATCGCCGCCCGGCCCGATCTGGCCGGGCTGTCGTCGGCGGAACTGGCCGGCCGCATCACGATGTGGAACCCCATGTTCGTGCGGCTGTTCCAGACCCACATCGAGGTGAGCCTCAAGGCCGGCATCGGG
This sequence comes from Actinomycetota bacterium, assembly GCA_030838785.1. Taxonomy (GTDB): domain Bacteria; phylum Actinomycetota; class Acidimicrobiia; order IMCC26256; family BP-133; genus BP-133. Next base: position 7,209 of record JAUZEY010000347.1, read on the forward strand.
CTCGGGGCGCTGTCCCAGGCCTGTGCCGCCATGGGCGTGCCGGAGCTGTCCCTGACGCTGGTGGCCGGGATCGGCGAGGTCGACTCCGCGGCCGCCTCGCTCCAGATGTGGGATCTGGGCCGCATGGTGGCCGCCTCGCCGCGCCTGACGGCCGAGTTCGACGCCGGGTTGGACGGGCTGTGGGCCCGGCTCCAGGCCGCCGGCGATCCCGAGGTGGCGGCCTTCTGCGCCGCTTTCGAGCGGTTCGCTTCCGACTGGGCCTTCCGGGGGCCGAACGAGTGGGAGCTGCGCTGCCCGACGTGGGGCACCCAGCCGGAGATGGCGCTGGCGGCGCTGGACCGGGTGCGCCTGGCCGGTGCCCAGGCGTCGCCGGCGGCGGCGGCCGAGCGGGGGGCGACGGCGCGCCAGGCGGCGTCCGAGCGGCTCCGCGCCGCGCTGGCCGGCAACGACGAGGTCCTCGGCCAGCTCAACGCCGCCCTCCACGCCGCCGAGCTGTGGTGCCGGGGCCGGGAGCGGCAGCGCACCACGGTGGCCATGCTGGTCCACGAGCAGCGGCTGGCGGCCCTGGAGCTGGCCCGCCGGGGCGTGGCCGCGGGCGTGATCGAACGGCCGGAGCAGATCTTCATGCTCCTGGCCGACGAGCTCGACGACTACGTCGCCGCCCTCGGTGAGGCCGAGGCGGTCGGAGCCGGAACCGGACCGGAGTCGAAGCTCGGCGCCATCCTCGCCGACCGGGAGGAACGGTACCTGGCCCTGTTCGACTACGAGCCGCCGTTCGTGATCGCCGGCACCCCGCCGCCGCTCGTCGAGTGGGTCCGCCGCTCCGAGGCCGCGCCGGCGGCGACCCTGGGGGTCGGGGAGGCGATCCAGGGCGTGGGCGGCTGCCCCGGTGTGGCCCGGGGCAGGGCCCGGGTGGTGCTCGACCCGTCCGACCCCTCGGCCCTCGGCCCGGGCGACGTGCTGGTGGCTCCCATCACCGACCCGTCGTGGACGCCGCTGTTCCTCCCCGCCGCGGCCGTGGTGGTCGAGGTCGGTTCGCCGTTCTCCCACGCCGCCATCGTGAGCCGGGAGCTGGGGATCCCCTGCGTCGTCTCCGCCGGCGGTGCCACGCAACGGATCCCCGACGGTGCCCTGGTCGAGGTCGACGGCGCGGCCGGCACCGTGACCGTCGTCGAATCATGAGCGCCGCCGGGGCGCCGGTTGTCGTCACCGGGGCGGCGTCGGGCATCGGGGCGGCGACCGTCGCCCGGCTCACCGGTGCCGGGCGCGCCGTCATCGGCCTCGACCGCCAGCCGGCCCGGGGTTGCCCGACCGTCCTGTGTGACCTTGCCCGGCCGGAGACCATCGACGCCGCGGTGGCCGAGCTGCCGGCCGAGATCGGCGGCCTGGCCAACGTCGCCGGGCTGCCCGGCACCTTCCCCGCCGAGCTCGTGCTGCGGGTCAATGTGCTCGGGCTCCGCCATCTCACCGAGGCGGTGCTGCCCCGGATGGTGCCGGGTTCTGCGGTCGTCAACGTCGCCTCGGTGGCGGCGGAGCGCGACCCCGCCCCCCGGGAGCGTGTCGCCGAACTGCTGGCCGCCACCACGTTCGACGCCGGCCTCGCCTGGTGCCTGGAGCATCCGCTCGACGCCCCGACGGCCTACCGGTTCTCCAAGCAGGTGCTGATCGAGTGGACGCTGCAGGCGTCGGCCGCCTGGCGCCGGCGGGGCGTGCGCGTCGTGTCGGTCAGCCCGGGCGTGGTCGACACGCCGATCCTGCCCGACTTCCGGGCGTCGATGGGCGACGCCGCCATCGACACCGCCACCGCCGAAGCCGGCCGGTTGGCCGAACCCGACGACATCGCCCCGGTGATCGCCTTCCTGCTCTCGCCTGACGGCGGCTGGGTCAACGGCGTCGACCTCCGCATCGACGGCGGCCTGGTCGGGGCGCGCCTCGCCCTGCCGGCCACGGACCCGGCGGACGGGCGGGCGGCGGCACCGGCTCCGGCGGCGGCCGCCGCCGCGACCCGTCCGGTGCGGTGACCGTCGTGGGCGACACCGTCGACGTCCTGAGCCCCGAGGTGTACCTCGACGGGCCGCCCTGGGAGCGCCTGGCCTGGCTGCGGGCCAATGCCCCCGTCTACGACCATCGGCTCGACGACCCGCTGCTCGTCGACCGCTGCTGGGTGGTCAGCCGCCACGACGACGTGCGGGCCGTCAGCCGCGACCCGGCCACCTTCTCGTCGGCCGACGGCATCCACCTCCGCCGCACGGCCACGCACCACTTCCGGCCGAACATGATCAACATGGACGACCCCGACCACTCCCGGGTCCGCAAGCTCGTGTCGGGCGGGTTCACTCCAAGGGTGGTGCGGGCCTTCGAGCGCCACTACGCCGATCTCGCCCGCGGCGTGGTCGACAAGGCCCTCGCCAACGGAGGCGCCTTCGACGGTGTGCGCGACGTGGCCGCCGAGCTGCCGCTGCTGGCCATCTGCGAGGTGCTCGGCGCGCCCGAGGCGGACCGGTTCCGGATCTTCGGCTGGTCCAACACCCTGCTCTCCAGTGAGGACCCCGAGTACGCCCCGACGCCCGAAGCCTTCCAGGAATCGGTGATGGCCATGGTCGCCTACGCCGGAGAGCTGGCCGAGCGGCGCCGCCGGGAACCGGGCGACGACCTCGTGAGCGCGCTGCTCGGCCCCGACGGCGACCTGCCCCTGACCGACGCCGAGTTCGAAGGGCTCGTCCTGCTGCTTCTCGCCGCCGGCAACGAGACGACCCGCAACGCCATCGCCCACGGTCTCCACGCCTTCGCCGCCCATCCCGACCAGTGGGACGTGCTGCGCTCCGACCCGGCCGCCACCCTCGACACCGCCGTCGAGGAGATGATCCGCTGGGCCAGCCCGGTGAACTACATGTCCCGAACCGCGACCAGCGACGTCGATGTGCAGGGCCAGAAGATCCGCGCCGGCGACAAGGTCGCCCTCCTCTACGCCTCGGCCAACCGCGACGAGGCGGCCTTCGCCGCGCCGGAGCGCTTCGACGTCCGTCGCGATCCCAACCACCACCTGGCCTTCGGCTTCGGTCCCCACTTCTGCCTCGGCGCCACCCTGGCCCGCATCGAACTCCGGGCCCTTCTCGAAGCGATGGTCCCCGGCATCGCCTCCCTGGAGCTGACCGCCCCCGTCCGGAGGGTCCGGTCCAGCTTCCTCAACGGCCTCAAGGACCTCCCCCTGCGAGCGATCCCCGCCTGACGTCGGCGACCGCCAGCTTCAGCGGGTCAGGACATTCCGGGGAGGAACTCCGGGATCTTGCACCGGGTGCGGCGGTCGAAGTTCGCCCGGTCGCAGCGCTGCAGGTACTCCTCCCGCAGGGTCGACCACAGGAACGAGATGCCCTCGAAGCCTTCGTCGATCTGGGCCAGGCTGCCGCCCATGAGCACGGCGATCGGCTCCAGCAGGCAGGGGTCGACGAAGGACGTGAAGAGGACCAGCTCGCCGAGGTCGGCGAAGCGGTGCATGTTCTGCAGGGCCACCACCGGGTCGGGGTGGTTCTCCAGGTAGCTCTTCAGCTCCATGGTGCCGTAGGCCACGTGACGGGCCTCGTCCTGCATGCAGCGCCGGAAGATCTCCCGGTCGACGTGGGTGCGGGCCAGAAACTCTCCGGCCCGGAACACCGACAGCACGAAGCCCTCGCCGAGCAGGTTCAGCAGGTACGTCCCCATGGTGTGGGTGGGGGCCTCGAGGATGGCCTTCATCGACCACTCGAAGGCGGGACTGGCGTGGAGGAGCCCGCCGCCGCCGGCCAGGGCCCGCTTGCGGAACACCTCCATATGGCGGGCCTCGTCCATCATCTGGGTGACGAGGAAGTTCTTCACCTCGAAGAAGTCGGCCGGGATCTTGTAGATCCACCGGGACGGGAAGTCGCCGGCCACGAACTCGACCTCGGACAGGAACGTCGAGAACTGGCAGGCCGCCTTCTCCAGGTCCTCCGACACCGGCTCCAGCTCACTCCAGGGGATGTCGGTGGTGGAGTTCCATTGACGCGACTTGGCCTCTTCGTAGAGCGTCGAGACGTTGTCGGCCCACATCTCGTACTTGTCGAGCAGGGTGTAGGCCTCGAGCTCCGGCATCCGGTCACGGTGCTCGGCTCGCACGGAGCCCCGGGGGGAGAGGTTGCGGTACTCGGCCCGGTCCGGGATCGTCCCGTAGGCCTTGGACCGGTTGATGTCGTTGTAGGTCAGCCCCCGGGACGACGGCGCCACCTTGGTTCCCCAGTGGCTGTTGGTGGTGTCGGTCCAGTGGAGGGAGTAGGAGCCCCGCTCGAGCCGGTCGACGTTCTCGGCCAGGAGCTCGCCCCAGATCTGCTTGTCGTGCTCGAAGCTCGCCTCCCAGGCGGCCAGCCCCTCCTCCTCCAGATCGGCGGCCGGCGGTGGGGCGGCCAGGTTCTCGAGCTCGCTCAGCATGTCAATTCCCTCCCTCGGGACGCCCTCACCCTAGGCCCCCTCCCCCCGCCCGGTCGACGGCCGCGAGGGCCAACACACGAAGACGGAGCGTTTCGACCGGCACCGGGCCGGGAACTCACGGGAGGACCCACCCATCCCTGAGGAGGCGACGCCGACATGCGTCTCAGCGACGTTCCGCTCCGGGCCATCACTGGCGCTTTCGTCCTCAACTCCGGCCTGACCAAGTTGAGAGGCGGCCCGGAGGCTGCGGAGGGTGTGCACGGCTTCGCCACCGCGGCCTACCCGCAGTTCAAGCGCCTGCGGCCCGAGCAGTTCACCAAGATGCTGGCCGCGGGGGAGATCGCCCTCGGCGCCGCCCTGCTCACGCCGATGATTCCGCCCGCACTGGCCGGTGCCGGCCTCACCGCCTTCTCCGCCGGCCTCCTCGGCCTCTACTTCAAGGTGCCGGGCATGCACGAGGAGAACACGTTGAAGCCGACCGAACAGGGCATTGGCATCGCCAAGGACTCCTGGCTCCTCGGGATCGGCCTGTCCCTCCTCCTCGAAGGCCTGACCGACCGGACTCGGAAGGGGTTGGGCGCTACCTGGGCGGCATCCGGATGCCGCCGTCGACCCGGATGGTCTCGCCGTTCATGTAGTCGTTGGTGATGCACTCGACGACCATCGAGGCCAGCTCGTCGGCCGTGCCCAGCCGGTGCGGGAACAGGACGTTGGCGCCGAGCTTGGCCTTGAAGGCGTCGGCCTGCTCGCCCGTCCCGTAGATGGGGGTGTCGATCAGGCCGGGGGCAATCGTGTTCACCCGCACGCCCTGAGCCGACAGGTCGCGGGCGGTGGTGAGGGTCAGCCCGATGATCCCGCCTTTCGAGGCGGAGTAGGCGGCCTGGCCGATCTGGCCGTCGAAGGCGGCCACCGAGGCGATGTTGACGATGGCGCCCCGGGAGCCGTCGGCGTCGACCGGGTCCCCCTTGGCCATCCCGGCCGCGGCCAGCCGCAGGCAGTTGAAGGTCCCGATGAGATTGACCCGGATCACCTTCTCGAATTTCTCGAGCGGCAGCGGGTTCCCGTCCCGGTCGACGGTCCGGCCCGGGGTGCCGATGCCGGCGGCGTTGACCGCCGCCCGCAGGGGCGCCATCTCCAGGGCGGCGTCGACCGCCACCTGGACCTGCTCCGGGTCGGCCACGTCGGCCTTGACGAACAGCCCGCCGAGCTCCGAAGCGAGGGCCTCGCCCAGCTCCTCGTTGAGGTCGATCAGCACGCAGCGGGCGCCGCGCTTGGCCAGGGCCCGGGCCGAGGCGGCCCCGATGCCCGAGGCGCCCCCGGTGACGATGGCGGAAGTCCCGGCGAGTTCCATGACGGTTCCTTTCGAAGTCTTCGCTCTAGATCTGTTCGTTGAGGACGGCGGCCAGGTTGCCCTGGAGCCGCAGGAGGATCTCCGACAGCTGGCGGCGCTCGGCCCGGCTGATGCCGGTCCACAGCTCCTCCCGGAGGGCGACGTCGACGGCGGCCAGCTGGTCGACGACCGGGTCGGCCCGGTCGGTGGTGGCCACCAACCAGACCCGCCGGTCCCCGGCGTGAGCCGAACGCTCGACCAGATCCTTGCGCTCCAGGGCGTCGATGATCGAACCGGTGGCGGCCCTGCCGATCCCGAGCCCCTCGGCCACCTGCGTCTGGGTCAGCGGGCCGTGCCGGTGCACGTGACCGAGGAGGAAGGCCTCCGACAGCTTGAGGTCGAGCCCGGCGAGGCGGGCGTCGTAGGCCCGGCGGACACCGCGCGACGCCGCCATGAGGATCGACTCCAGCGTGCGCCCCGGCGGCGCGGCGAGCGGTTGGGCCGACGCCATTGCGGCGGCGGTGCTCAGCCCCGCCGGAGCAGCGTGCCGGTGCCGAGCCCGCCGCCGCAGCACATGGTGACGAGGGCGTGCTCCGCGTCGCTCCGCTCGAGCTCGTGGACGGCCTTGGTCACGAGGACGGCGCCCGTCCCCCCGAGGGGGTGGCCGATGGCGATCGCCCCACCGTTGGGATTGACCCGGGCCTGGTCCGGCTTGAGTTCCCGCTCCCAGGCCAGCACCACCGAGGCGAAGGCCTCGTTGATCTCGAACACGTCGATGTCGTCGACGGTGAGCTTGTTGTCGGCCAGGAGCTTCTGGGTGGCGGGGATCGGACCGGTCAGCATCAGCGCCGGGTCGGAGCCGACGAGGCAGACGTCGACGATGGTGGCCCTGGGGGCCAGCCCCAGGGCGTCGGCCTTCTCCCTCGTCATCATCAGCAGGGCGCCGGCCCCGTCGGCGATCTGCGACGACGTGCCGGCGGTGTGGACGCCGTCGGGCCGGCCGGTCGGCTTCAGGGCGGCCAGGCCCTCCAGGGTGGTCTCCCGGAGGCCCTCGTCGCGCTCGACCCGGTGGGTCGTTTCGGCGGGCTTGCCGTCGTCGTCGAGATCGGGGGCGTCGACGGCGAGCACCTGCGTGCCGTAGCGGTCCTCGGCCCACGCCTGGGCCGCCCGGTCCTGCGACAGCTTGCCGAACTCGTCGCAGTCGGCCCGGGTGATCTTCCATTGCTCGGCGATGCGCTCGGACCCCTCGAACTGGCTGGTGAACTCGTGCTGCTGCCAGTAGCGCTTGTTGATCGGCTTGCCGAAGGACTGGTCCTTCGTCGTTGCCCCCATCGGGACCCGGCTCATGACCTCGACGCCGCAGGCCACGGCAACGTCGACGACGCCCGAGGCGATGAGGGCGTAGGCGAGGTTGGTGGCCTGCTGGGAGGAGCCGCACTGCGAGTCGACGGTGGTGGCCGCCACCTCGATCGGAAGGCCGGCGGCCAGCCAGGCGTTCCGGGTGACGTTCATGGCCTGCATGCCGATCTGGCCCACGCACCCGCCGACGACCTGGCCGACCTGGTGCGGGTCGACGCCCGACCGCATGAACAGGTCGCGCTGGACGGCGCCGAGCAGGTCGAGCGAATGCATCGTGGACAACCCGCCGTTGCGGCGCCCCAACGGCGTCCGCACGGCTTCGACGATCACGACTTCGGGCACGAGGGCTCCCTTCGCAGGGTCGGTGAGGGAAGCCACGCTGCCATACTGTATGGCGCTATACAAATCAGCCGATCGTGTAGTCCCGCAGCAGCTTGTTCATCTCGAGGAGGTGCATCTCCTCGGCGCCGATCTGGGTCCGGGCGTACTCCTCGAGGTAGACCGACTGGTCCCCGACCGTCTGGAGGAGCTTCCGGTAGAGCTTCAGGGCGGCCCGCTCGTGGGCGATCGACTCCCGCAGGATCTTGTCGATGTGATGGTCGTGGCTCTCCTCGATCGGGGCGATGCCCTGGTCGGGGTGCCCGCCGAGACCGGTGAGGATCTCCCCCGCCTGCTGGGCGTGGACGAGCGACTCGCTGGCCTGGGCCTGCATGAAGGCGACCAGCGGCAGCCGGTTCGGGCCGGTGATGACCAGGGAGTAGTGGGTGTAGCGCACGACACCCGACAACTCGGCCTTCAGGATCTCGTTGAGGACGGCCACGGTCTGCGGCACGTCGATCAGCTCGTCCACCCACCAGTCCTTTCGCGACTGCTCATGGAGCGTTCAGCTGCACCCCTTCACAAACCCTAAGGCAATGACTTAGGCTATCCGAAGACGAACGGACCGGGGAGCCAGGTGGCGACAATCTACGTCTGCCGCAAGTGCAAGCAATCGAAGGACCTGCAGAAGGCCCTCGAACGCGGCACCGACGCCACCGTCCGTCTGGTGGGCTGCCAGGACGTCTGCAACCAGCCCGTGGCCGGCACCCGGGTCGACGGCCGCATCCAGTGGTTCGGCGGCCTCGACAAGGCCAAGCGGCAGCGGGCGCTGATCGACCTCGTCAAGGACGGGGGCGACGGGCCCGTCCCCGAAGTGCTGGCCAAGACCCGGTCCCGCAAGCGGGCGGGGAAGAGTCCTCGCTGAGGACGTCCTCATAGGGTTGTCGTAGGGCTCTTCAGGGGCGCGACGTTGCTGCCGATATCACGATCAGTGGTGCGGAGCTTCTGGGGCCACGCACGCGAGCACCTGGGGAACATTCGTGACGCTCGTCCATGCCTTCGGGCGGCCGCGGCTTCGGCGCGCCGCTGTCGCCGGCTGTGCCGTACTGGCCACCGTGGTGGTGGCCGCCGCGCCCGCCGCCGCCGTTGCCGGCGACGGGAACCCGACCCGCCCGTGGGCGGCCGTGGTCGATGCGGGAGACGGGATCCGGGTCGAGCGCGTCGCCGCCCTCGGCGCCGCCGACGCCGCCCACAAGGTCGACCGGGCGACGGGCGGGGCGCCGATCCTGGCCCTCGACGT
>JAUZEY010000384.1 GCA_030838785.1 Actinomycetota bacterium
ATCGCCCGGCGCCTCGAGCAGCAGATCGAGCTCCTGCCCACGGACGGGTTCCGCTACGCCCTCTTCAGCGCGCCGGGCGGGATCGCCGGCGCCAACAAGATGACGGTCAACGGCGACGTCTACGCCAACGGCGACATGTCGCTGTCCAACAACGCCACCGTGGCCGGGTCGGTGACCTCGCTCGGATCGGTGACCACGGCCAACAACTCGACCATCGCCGGCGACGTGCGGGCGGCCAACAACGTCACGCTCGACAACCCGGCCACCACGGTGCTCGGCAACGTCTACGCCGGGGGGAACGTGACCATGACGGGGCACGTGAAGGGCAGCGTGCAGGCGGGCGGGACCATCTCCGGGGGGACGGTCGACGGCGGGCGGGCCCAGCACTCGCCCCCCGCCCCGCCCGACGCCCAGACGCTGCCGACCTTCACCTGGGATCCGGCCGACTACCCCGTGGAGGGGGTGTCGAACTGGGCCACCCCCGCCGCCTTCAACACCTACTTCTCGGCGCACACCGGCGCCTTCTCGGGCGCCCACCGGATCTCGTGTCCCGCGCCCTGCACGACCGCCGTCAACCTCGGCTCGAAATGGACGATGACGGGCGACACCACGATCGTGGCCGACGGGCCGATCACGCTGTCCCGGGACATGGCCAACGGCGCCGGCCATCCGGTGACGCTCACCATCGTGAGCTTCTTCACCGACACCGTGACGACACCGGCCATCGCCATGTCCAACAACGTGACGCTGCCCGACGACGTCGACGTCGTCTTCTACGCCAACCACGGCAGCGTGAAGTTCTCCAACCTGAAGCACTTCACCGGCACCGTCTACGCCTCGTCGATCAGCCTCGACCAGCAGTTCACCCTCACGTTCAAGCCGGTGTCGCGGCCCGGCTTCGATTTCGGGCTCACGTCTTCGACGCACTTCCAGATCCAGGCCGGGGCGTTCAAGGAGGTCCCGTACTCCTGACCCGGGCTCCTGCCCCGGCTCCTGACATCGCGCCGGAGGCTCACCGGTAGCATGGCCCGTCATGCAATCGGGATCGGCTCCCCCCGCCGACGTCTACCGCGCCCCGGTCGGCACCCACGACGTCCTCCCCCCGGAGTCGGGGCGGTGGGCCGCGCTCGTCGCCGCCTTCGCCGGCCGGGCGGCCCGCTTCGGCTACGGCCTGGTGATGACCCCGGCCTACGAGCACATCGAGGTCTTCCAGCGGGTCGGTGAGGGCACCGACGTCGTCCGCAAGGAGATGTACGAGTTCGAGGACAAGGGCGGCCGGCGCCTCGCCCTCCGCCCCGAGGGCACCGCCCCGGTGGTGCGGGCCTACATCCAGCACCGGCCCACGCCGCCGTGGAAGGTCTGGTACCTGTCGCCCCACTTCCGCCACGAGAAGGCCCAGCGGGGCCGGTACCGCCAGCACCACCAGCTCGGCGTCGAGGTCCTCGGCGTCGACGACCCCGCCCTCGACGTCGAGGTCATCTCCCTCGCCCACGGCTTCCTCACGTCGCTCGGGCTGTCTCGCTTCCGCCTGGCCATCAACTCCCTCGGCGACGAGCAGTGCCGGCCGGGCTACCTCGAGGCGCTGCGGTCCTACCTGCGGGCGCATGTGGACGAGCTCTGCGCCGACAGCCGCTCCCGGATCGAGACCAACCCGTTGCGGGTGCTGGACTGCAAGAACCCGGCCTGCGTGGCGGTGACCGAGCGGGCCCCCCAGCTGCTGGAGCACCTCTGCCCCGACTGCAAGACCCACTTCGAGGCGGTGCAGGCCGGACTCGACGCCATCGGCGTGCCCCACGAGATCGCCCCCCGCCTGGTGCGGGGGCTCGACTACTACACCCGGACCACCTTCGAGTTCGCCAGCGAGGCCCTGGAGTCGGCCCAGAACGCCCTCGGGGGTGGCGGCCGCTACGACAAGCTGGCCGAGGAGATGGGCGGCCCGCCGTCGCCGGGCATCGGCTTCGGGATCGGCATCGAGCGGGTGCTCATCGCCTGCGACGCCGAGGGGGTGCTGCCGGCGCCGGCGCCGCACCTCGACGCCTACGTCGTCGACGCCGTCGGGCCCGCCGGGGTCGGTGGCCCCCTCGGCACCGCGGGGGCCGAGGTCACCGCCCTGCTGGCCGAGCTGCGGGAGACGGGGCTGTCGGCCGACCGGGCCTACGGGGGCCGGTCGGTGCGGGCCCAGACGAAGGCGGCCGACCGGGCCGGCGCCCGCTACGTGGTGCTGCTGGGCCGGGCCGAGATGGAGAAGGGAGCGGTGGCGGTGCGCGACATGGTGTCCGGCGAGCAGGTCGAGGTTCCCCGGGCCCGGGTCGTGGCCTGGCTCCACGAACGCCTGGACCCGAGAATCGACGGCACAGCACCCGAGGATCCCGGCTCATGAGCATGCGCACCCATTACGCCGGCAGCCTGCGGGCCAGCGACGAGGGCACCGAGGTCGCCCTCTGCGGCTGGGTGGCGCACCGCCGCGATCACGGCGGCGTCGTCTTCATCGACCTGCGCGACCGGGAGGGCATCGTCCAGGTCGTGCTCGACCCCGGCTCCCCCGGCACTGCGCTGGCCCACTCGCTGCGCTCGGAGTACGTGATCCGGGTCGAGGGCACCGTCCGGCGCCGGCCGGAGGGCATGGTCAATCCGAAGGAGCCCACGGGCGAGATCGAGGTCGGCGTCACCGCCCTCGACGTGCTGAACGAGGCCGAGCCTCCGCCGTTCCCGCTCGACGACCGGGTCGAGGTCGACGAGACCCTCCGGCTCCGCCACCGCTACCTTGACCTGCGCCGTCCCCGGATGACCGCCAACCTCATCACCCGGGCCAAGCTCGTCTCGGCCGTGCGCGCCGCCATGGACGCCGCCGGCTTCATCGACGTCGAGACCCCGACGCTGACCCGCTCGACGCCGGAAGGAGCCCGCGACTTCCTCGTCCCGTCGAGGCTCATGCCCGGCACCTTCTTCGCCCTCCCCCAGTCGCCCCAGCTGTTCAAGCAGATGCTGATGGTGGCCGGCCTGGACCGCTACTACCAGGTGGCCCGGTGCTGGCGCGACGAGGACCTGCGCGCCGACCGCCAGCTGGAGTTCACCCAGCTCGACGTGGAGGCCAGCTTCGTCGACCAGGAAGACATCCTGGGCATCGTCGAGGAGGCCGTGGCCCGGGGCGTGGAGGCGGTGACGGGGGAGCGGCCCAAGCCCTTCCCCCGCCTCACGTGGGCCGAGGCCATGACCCGCTACGGCTCCGACAAGCCCGACACCCGGTTCGGGATGGAGCTGTGCGACCTCTCCGCGCTGTTCGCCGACAGCGGCTTCAACGCCTTCAAGGGCAAGGGGGTCGCCGGTCTCGTCGTGCCCGGCAAGGGCGAGATGGGCCGCAACCAGCTCGACGGCCTGACCGACCGGGCCAAGTCGCTCGGCGCTTCCGGCCTGGTGTGGATGCGGGTCCGCGACGGCGGTGTCCTCGAGGCGCCGGTGGTGAAGTTCCTGTCCGAGCTCGAGCAGGACGGGTTGCGCACCGCGCTGGCGCCGTCGCCCGGCGACCTCGTCCTCGTCGTGGCCGACCCCTCGCTGCGGAAGGCCCAGTCGCTGCTCGGCACGCTCCGCGTCGACCTCGGGGCCCCGGAACGCCTCGACGAGCCGCTGGCCTTCACCTGGGTCGTCGAGTTCCCCCTGTTCGAAGCGCTGTCAGGCGAAGGGAAGCCGATCCCGGCCCACCACCCCTTCACCCGTCCCCATCCCGAGGATCTCGACAAGCTGGAGTCCGACCCGCTGGCGGTGCGGAGCATGGCCTACGACCTCGTGCTGAACGGGATCGAGCTCGGCTCGGGGTCGGTCCGTATCCACGACTCCGACCTGCAGTCGAAGATCTTCACCCTGCTGGGGATCGAGCTCGAGGTGGCCCGGGAACGCTTCGGCTTCCTCCTCGACGCCTTCCGCTTCGGCGCGCCGCCCCACGCCGGCTTCGCCGTCGGCCTCGACCGCCTGACGATGATCCTGACCGGCGAGTCGTCGATCCGGGAGGTCATCGCCTTCCCCAAGACCCAGTCCGGCGCCGATCCCCTGACCGGCGCCCCCGCCCCGGTCGACCACGTCCAGCTCCGCGACCTCGGTATCGCCCTCCCGAAACCGAAGTAGCGGGAGGTCGGGGTCAGCCGACCACGGCCACCGACACGATCGGGCGGCTCGGCGGGTTGGCGCCGAGTGACCCGGCGAAGGGCTTGTCGGAGAACGAGAAGATGCCTCCGTCGGTGGCCACCATCAGGTAGCCGTCGCCGTAGCGGACCATGCCCTTGACCGGCTTGTTCATGGGTTTGCCACCCATCGAGCCCCGGAAGGGGGCGTCGAAGGCGAAGATCCCGCCGTCGGAGGCGACGAGCCAGTAGCCGGAGCCGTCGGAGTCGGGCACGAGCGACTGCACCGGCTTGTTCAGCGGCCGGCCGCCCATCGATCCGGCGAAGTGGGCGTCGCCGAAGGCGAAGATGCCGCCGTCGGAGGCGACCATGTAGTAGCCGAGGCCGGTCGGCGTGGGAATCGAGTCGAGGACGGGCCCGTTGAGGGCGACCTTCGACATGTCGCCGACGAACCGGGCGTCGCCGAAGGGTACGACCCGGCCCCGGGTGGTGAAGACCCAGTAGCCCTTCCCGGACGGAGTGGCCGACAGGCTGGTCACCTTCTCGCCGCCGGAGAGGACGCTCCGGTCGACGTCCCCGAGGTGGGGGGCGGCACCGAAGGTGTGGACCACGCCGTTGGAGTCGACGACCCAGTAGCCGGCGGCCGACGGGGTCGGCTCGAGGTCGACGGCGTCGACGCCGGCGGCCAGCGCCGGCTGGCCGTACTGGACGGCGTCACCGAAGGCGTAGACCGCGCCGCCGGCGCCGAGCATCCAGTAGCCGGCCCTGGTCGAGGGGCCGACGCCGGGAGTCCCGCCCGAGCCGGCGTCGCCGGCGCCGGGATTCGACCCGCCGGAGGTCCCGGTGGTGCCGCCCGGGTTGCCTCCCCCACCGGTCCCGGTGCTGCCGCCGGTGTTGCTGCCGCCGGTCGTCGCACCGTGGGGGGTCACCGGCGCCGAGGGCGCCGAGGCCGGGCCGGTGCCGGCGGTGTTGTTCGCCGTCACCGTGAACGTGTAGGAGGTGCCGTTCTGCAGCCCGTCCACCGTGGCGCTGGTCGCCCCGGGGCCGGCGGTCACGGCCTTCCCGCCCGGCGACGCCTTGACGGTGTACTGGAACACGGCGCTCCCGCCGTCGGAGATCGGGGCTCTCCAGGTCACGACGGCGGTGCCGTCGCCGGCGGTGGCCGTGACGGTGCGGGGCGCCGACGGCGGGCTCGGCGGCACGGTCCAGTCGACCGTCGCCAGGGCCGAGAGGTTGCCGCTGGCGGCGGCGACCGACGATGTCCCGGCCTGCGAAGAGGTGAAGGCGAAGCTGGCCGTACCCCCGACGGTCGTGACCTGCGAGACCGTCGGATTGCCGCTACCCGGGCCCGAGACGGTGAAGGACACGACCGTCCCGTCCGGAACGGCGGCACCCGACGGATCCGTGACGGTGGCGGCGACGTGCTGGGAGACGCCGACGTTCACGGTCGACTGGGCCGGGCTGAGAGTGAGGTGGCCGGTCGGCGCCGGCGTCCAGGTGGTCGACAGCGTGCCGGAGGTGACGAGCCCGCCGGGCCGGCTCACCGCCGCCACCACGGAGGTGCTCCCGGTGTGGGGCGAGGTGAAGCTCACGGAGGCGTGACCCGAGGTCAACGCCGCGGTCGTCACCGGACCCATGAACTTCGCCTGCCCGAAGGCGAACACGGCGCCGTCGCGGCCGAACGTCCAGTACCCGTTGCCGGTCGGGCGCAGCCCGACGACCGGTCCGCCGAGGGGCGGACTGGCGCTCGAGCCGTACATCTTGGCGTCGCCGAAGGCGAAGATGCTTCCCGCCTCGGTGACCATCCAGTAGCCGTTCCCCGACGGGCTGGCGGCCAGGTCGGCGATGGGGGCGCTGAGGTGCATCCCGCCGAGGGAGCCGTAGAACCGGGCGTCGCCGAAGGCGAAGATCCCGCTGTCGGCGGTCATGAGCCAGTACCCGCCGCCGGTCGGGGTCGCCTCGAAGCTGACGACGTCGGGCGAGAAGGCGATGTTCCCGACCGATCCGAAGAACCGGGCGTCGCCGAACGAGTACACGTCGCCCCGGGTGCCGGCCAGCCAGTAGCCGTGCCCGGTCGGGGTGACGCCCATGCCGACGATGGGGTGGGCGAGGGTCCCGGTGGGGACGGAGCCGAGGGGCTGGGCGTCGCCCCGGGAGACGACGGTGCCGTCGGCGGCGGTGATCCAGTACCCCTGGCCGGTGGGCGTCGACCGCAGGTCGACGACGGGCGCGGTCAGCGGACCGGCGTCGCCGTAGGAGGCAGCCGAGCCCCGGGCGAGGATCGTGCCGGAGGCGGTGGCCAGCCAGTAGCCGCTCCCGTCGGGGGTGGCGGCGAAGGCGGCGAACGGGCGGCCGGCCAGCGGTCCGGGCGCGACGTCGACCCCGAAGGTGACCAGGGTGCCGTCGGCCCCGTCGGAGGTGGCCGTCACCTGGTGGGCCGCTCCGACGACGCCGGTGCTGCCCGACTGCGAGAGGGCCAGGCTGGTCGGCGGGGCCAGCACGTGGACCTGGAGCTGGGTGGTGTTGTCGGCCGGCTGGAAGTCGGGCCCGTTGTCCGGGTCCACGTCGGCCTGGACGAAGACGTCGGCGGGGCCGCCCATGACCGCCCCGAAGCGCAGCGCGCTGCTGCCGGGGTTGGCCAGCGCCCCGGTGTGGCACGACAGGCCGCGGTCGAGAACCGTGCAGGACCAGGCCCCGGGTTGGACCGGCTCCGGCGTCGCGCCCGCCGGCAGGAGCACGGTCAGGGTGGCGCCGGTGGCGGCCAGCGAGCCGGACGACGACACGGTGGCGGTGAAGGAGACCTCGCCGCCGGCGGTGACGGTCGCCGGCGTGCCGCTGAGGGTGACGCGCAGATCGGGGCTGGGGTTGCGCCAATCGATCCCGCCGCGGCCCGAGACGCCTCCGGCGGTGGCCACGACCGTGCTGTGGCCGGCGGCCGTGGAGCGGACGGAGAACTGGGCCTGGCCCCGGCTGGTGGCGACCGTGCCCGCGGCCGGATCCTCGGCGCCGGTGCCGGAGGCGGTGAAGGCCACCGCCGTCCCGTCGTCGACGGGATAGCCGGACGCGTCCTTGACGAGCGCGGTGACGTACGCCGTCTGCGTCGTCAACAGGGGGGCGGTGGGAAGGCCGGTGAGGATGACGGAGGCCGGTGGCCCGGACGCCCAGTGGACCGTCACCGGGGTGGCGGTGGCCGTGGCCGGGGACCCGCCGATCGAGGCGCCGACGATGGAGTCGCCGGTGGTGGCGGACGAGAACCGCAGCGTCGCCTGGCCGCCCACGGTCGTGACCGTGTAGCCGCCCGGGTTGGTGATCTGCGGGCCGTCGCCGAAGGACCAGACGCCCCCGTCGCGGGTGGCCATCAGGTAGCCGTGGCCGCCGGTGGAGCGGACGATCCGGCTGATGGGCCCGTTCAGCTTCGTGCCCCCCAGCGACCCGTAGAAGGCGGCGTCGCCGAAGGCGAAGATGCCGCCGTCGTCGGCGACGAGCCAGTAGCCCTTGCCGTCGGCGGTGGGGGTGGCGTCGACGATCGGCCGGTTGAGGTGGATGCCGTGGGTGTCGCCGTAGCTGGCGGCGTCGCCGAAGGCGTAGACCCCGCCGTCGGACCCGAAGAGCCAGTAGCCGGCGCCGGTGGGGGTGGGCATGAGGCCGATGACCGGGGCCGGCAGCGCCTGGCTCCCCATCGAGCCCCGGAAGACGGCGTCGCCGAAGCAGAAGATCCCGCCGTCGCTGCCCAGCAGGTAGTAGCCGTGCCCCGACGCCGTCGGGGTCATGCCCACGATCGGGCCGTTGAGGTGGACGCTGGCGAGGTTGCCGTAGGAGACGGCGTCGCCGGCGGTGAGGACGTTCCCGTCGGCGGTGGTGACCCAGTACCCGCCGCCGGTCGGCGTGGCGGCCAACTCGATTGTCGGGCTCGACACCGGGGTCGGCGGCGTGACGGGGTTCGCCGCCCCGAAGCCGTCGACCGAGCCGTCGGCGTGGACCGTCCAGCCGCCGGTGCCGCCCGTGTACAGGCCGAGCCCGACCAGCGGCGATCCGACGGTGATGGCGTTGGCCGGGCCGGAGATCGTGAAGGTCACGGCCGTCCCGTCGGCCGCCGGCTGCCCGTCGGCGCCGGTCACGGTGGCGGTCACCGTGTGGACCTCACTTGGCGACCGCCTGGCGACCGCCTGGCTCAGGACGACGGTGGCGGTCCCGGCCGAGGCGGCCGGGGTGACACCGACGAGCAGGGACGCCGTCGTGGCCGCGGTCACCGCCGCTACGGCGGCGGACCGGAACGACCGGAACGACCGGAACGGTCGGCGCGACGGGAACGAGCGGGGAAAAAGGGGCACGGTTCGCCTTTGTGAGCACGGATTGGGCGCGCCTGCCGGGGAGCGGTCCTCCCGGGGGCGCCTTCGAAAAACGGACGGAGCTGTCGGCGGTGACGGTGGCGTCCGGCAGCGTTGCGGCGTTCCGACCCGTCAGGGCGGAACGGGCGGCTCAGCGGGTGGGAGCAGGGCGGGAGAACTGCTCCTGCCAGGTCTGGCCGCCGTCGGCGGTGGCCAGGATGGTGTCGACCGACGGGCCGCCGGCGGGCGGCGGCATCCTGGTGCCGAGTACCCAGCCGGCGGTGGCGCTGAGGAACGACGCCGCCGTCGGGCTCGACAGCGGCGGGATCGGCCGGTCGGGGCCGAACGTCGTGCCGCCGCCGGCGCCGATCACGACGCTCACCGGGTTGGGGCTGACCGGCGGCGTGAAGAGCACGAACGCGGCCGAATCGGTGGTGAGGGCGCTGATCGGGCCGGGATAGGAGCCGCCCTCCCGGCGGGCCTGGATCTCCTTCGGCGCCGTCATCCCCTCCTTCATGACCGCCGTCCACTGGCCGTCGGCCGTGCCGCGGTAGATCACGTACGGCGAGTGGCTGGCGGCGGCGTTGTCGCCGGTGAACAGCGCCCACACGACGCCGCCCTTGGCGCATTGCAGGGCCTGCGGATGCCAGCCGTTGACGTCGCTGTCGCCGGGGGCGGCGAACACCGAAGTCCAGGAGTCGCCGCCGCTGGTGCTGTGGGCGACGCGGTTGCCGGCGGCGACCCAGCCGTCGTCCTGGGCGGTGAAGCAGGTCGCCTCGGCGCCGCAGGGCGGCATGAGCTCACCCCAGGTGTGGCCGCCGTCGCCCGAGCGGTAGAGCTTCCCGTTGCGGCCCACGCCCCAGCCGAAGTGCTCGTCGATGAAGTGGACCTGGCGCAGCACCGTTCCGTCGTCGGGGGAGCCGACGCCGGCCCAGCGCTTCCCGCCGTCGACGGTGGCGTAGAGGGCCCGGTCGCCCACCGCCCAGGCGTGCATGGCGTCGACGGCGTCGACGGACAGGAAGGCGGCGCCGCCGCTGTAGCGGGGACCCCAGATGTGGCCGTCGTCGGTGACGAGGATCGTGCCCTTCCCGACCGCGAACCCCTTGGCCGGGCCCACCATCTGGAGATCGGCCAGATTGGCCGGAGCGACGAGCTGGTCCGGCGGGCGCAGCTTCGGACACGTTGCCGGTGCGGCGGTCGACGATGTCGTCGCCGGAGCGGTGCTGGCCGTGGTGCCGGGCGCGGCGCTGGTCTTGTCGTTCGAACTCGACGAACAGGCCGCGCCGAGCACGAGCCCGGCGGCGATGAGAGATCGGAGTCGGCTCACAGCCCAATCATGGCCCGCCCCGAGTGGAGAAGCGGAGCACGGGTTGCTGCCGACGGCGCCGGTGCTATCGAGGCCCGAGGAATCCGATCAGCTGCCCCGCACGCTGTCGATCTTCTGGTCGAGGCGACGGATGTCGGCGCGGACCTCCCGGAGCCCTTCGTCGAGGTGCCCGAAGTCCCGTCCCAGTCGGGCGTCCAAGGTGCCCACCTCGCGGCCGAGCCGGGTGTCGAGATGGCCGAGATCCTGGCCGACGTGCAGGATGTCCTTTTCGAGGAGCTCGTAGCTCCGGCGGATCTCGCGGCGGATCGCCACGTAGAAGGCCATCGAAGATCCAGCCCAGGCGATCGTTGTGCCCCACATCACGATTCCTCCTCATCACAATGGTAGACGGAGAGGAGAGCCCGTTGACCGGGGCGATCTCGACGGCTCGCCGGAGGAAATCGGAGGCGTGTGACATCATCGTCTACAGCTGCATCATCCAATGGCGACCACTATCGGAGCGCCCTCGTGCCTTCCGGCGATGACCTCTTCTCCCAGGCGGCCGAGCAGCGGGTGGCGGCCGCCGCGCCGCTGCCGAGCCGCATGCGGCCCCGCAGCCTCGACGAGGTCGTGGGGCAGCAGCACCTGCTGGCCAAGGGGAAGCCGCTGCGGGCGCTGATCGAGGCGGACCGCCTGTCGTCGTGCATCCTGTGGGGCCCGGCCGGCACCGGGAAGACGACGATCGCCCGGCTCGTCGCCCGGGCGACGGCCAAGGCGTTCGAGCCGATGTCGGCCGTCAGCGCAGGGGTGAAGGAAGTGCGGGAGGTCGTGGAACGGGCCCGCACCCGGCTCGGAGAGCGGGGCCAGGGCACGATCCTGTTCCTCGACGAGATCCACCGCTTCAACCGCACCCAGCAGGACGCCCTCCTCCCCCACGTGGAGGACGGGCTCCTCACCCTCATCGGCGCCACCACCGAGAACCCCTTCTTCGAGGTCAACGGCCCGCTGCGGAGCCGGTCCACCCTGTTCCGGCTGGAAGCCCTCTCCACCGAGGACCTGCGGGCCCTCATCGACCGGGCGCTGTCCGAGCCCGAACGCGGCCTCGGGGAGCGGTTCGCCATCGAGGAGGAAGCCGCCGCCCATCTCGCCACCCGCTCCGACGGCGACGCCCGGGCCGCCCTCAACGGACTCGAGGTGGCCGCCGCCCTGGCGGCCGAGAACGGCCGGTCGACCATCACCCTCGACGACGCCGAGACGGCCATCAACCTGCGGGCCGTCCGCTACGGCCGCGACGAGCACTACGACGTGATCAGCGCCTTCATCAAGTCCATCCGGGGCTCCGACCCCGACGCCGGCGTCTACTGGCTGGCCCGCATGCTCGAAGCGGGGGAGGACGCCCGCTTCATCGCCCGCCGCCTCGTCATCCTCGCCTCGGAGGACGTCGGGCTCGCCGACCCCATGGCGCTCGTGGTGGCCACCGCTGCCGCCCACGCCGTCGAGTACGTCGGCCTCCCCGAGGCCCAGCTCAACCTGGCCGAGGCCGTCCTCTACCTGGCCACCGCCCCCAAGTCGAACCGGGCCGCATTGGCCGTCTGGGCCGCCCGGGAGGACGTGCGGAAGGGCCCGTCAGCCGAGGTGCCCGTCCACCTGCGCGACGCCCACTACCAGGGGGCGAAGAGCCTCGGGCACGGGAAGGGCTACGTCTACCCCCACGACGACCCCGCGGGCTGGGTCGACCAGGAATATCAGCCCTCGGAACTGGGCGGGCGGCGCTACTACGATCCGACCGAGCACGGGCACGAGGCCTTGGTGAGGGAGCGCATGGCCGCACACCGGACGGCGGAGGACGACCACGACGACGAGCGCCGGTGACCTGGGTCGCCGTCGCCCTGGCCGTCGTGGCCCTCGGACTGGCCGTGGCCCTCGTGTTCGTCGTCCTCGCCCTGACCCGGACGCTGCGCTCCCTGCAATCGGTCGTCGACGACCTCAACCGGGAGGCGGTGCCGCTCCTCGACGCGCTGGCGGGCGATGCCCGCAAGGCCAGCGCCGGCCTCGACCGGGTCGGTGACCTGGTGGGGGCGGCGGAGTCCGTCACCCGCCGGGTCGACGGTGCGTCGAGGCTGGCCTACGTGACGTTCTCCAACCCGGTCGTGAAGGTCCTGGCCGCGGGCCACGGTGTCAGCCGGGTCGGCCGCCGGCTGCGGGGCCGGCCCGAGCGCAACGGAAAGGTCTGAGTGTTCGTGCTGAAGCGGCTGCGGTGGATCATGATGGGGATGGGTGTCGGGGCCAGCGCCTCCGTCTGGGCCCAGCGGAAGGTCAAGGTGCTGCTGAGGAGCTACACCCCGCCGGAGGTGGCCGCCCGGGCCGCCAAACGGAGCACCGATGCGGCCGGCCGCACCGCCGGGGAGGTTCGCACCGCCTTGGCCGAGGGCCGCCAGGCCATGCGCCAGCGGGAGGCGGAGCTCCGCCACCAGATCGACCAGCGCCAGAAGCAGCCGCCGCCCCTCTGACGGAGGCGCGGGTAACGTCGCCTCCCCATGGACAAGGTGCAAGCTCGTCAGCTGGCCGAGACCGTGGCCTGGGGCCGGATCGCCATCGGCATCACCGCCCTCGTGGCGCCGACCCTGCCGCTGCGGCCGTGGGTCGGCCGTGACTTCGCCTGGCAGCCCCGGGCCAAGCTCCTGGCCCGGTCCCTCGGCGCCCGCGACCTGGCGCTGGGCATCGGGGTCATCATGGCCCTCAAGCACGACGGCCCGGTGCGGGGGTGGGTCGAGGGCTCCGGGGTGGCCGACGCCGGCGACGTGTTGAGCACGCTGCTGGCCTTCGGGAAGCTGCCCAAGCGGGGCCGGTGGCTGGTGCTGGTGTCCGCCGCCGGGGCCGCCGCCACCGCCCGGATCGCCGCTCCCGCCGTCGATTAGGGAGCTTCACCTGCCCCCCCATAGGCACGCCTCCCCATCGGCGGCTCCGGAGCGGGCCGTCAGTTGAAGCCGCGCTTGTCCTGCTTGAGCGCCGTGTCGACCGACAGGGCCGAGGCCACCACCAGGCTGCGGAGCGGCTCCTCGAGCGGGCGGTGGATCTGCACCACGTAGTTGTCGGCGGTGGTGAACATCGTCTTGGCCAGCCCTTCCCACGTCTTGGTGATCCGGGCCACCTCGATGTCGGCGGCGTCGCGGATCGAGAAGTTCCACGCCCGCCAGTTCTCGGCGTTGATGGAGCCGACCGCCTGGCCGGCGGCCTCGAGGGAGAAACGGATCTTCCCGAACACGTTCTGCTGGACGACCTTGCCGAGTTCCCGGCCCCCGCCGTCGTTGACCAGCACCGTCGACTTCATGATCTTGGCCGGGCGGGTGATCGCCAGCAGCACCGACCCGGCCATGTCGACGACCTGGAGCTTGTGGGTCATGAACTGGTCGTAGGAGGTGAGGACCCGGGCCACCTTCTTGAGGGCGCTCTGTCCAACCTGGCGGACGGCCCCGATCTGGGTCCCGTTGGCGTCGTAGATGGCGTACTCGTTGTTGACCTCGATCAGTTTCGCTTTCTGGTTCACGACGAGGACGGCTTCGGTGAACACCGTCCCCCCGCCGGGCCCGGTGCCGGTGGCGCCGGCCTTGGCCACGTCGCGCACGATCTTCTCCGTCGGGCGGGCGACCGCCGGGGGCGGTGCGGCCGTGACATCGGGGTCGACGCTCTGGCGGCCGTGGGAGGCGACGTGCTCCGTCCACTTCGAGCCGTCCCAGTAGCGGTGCTCGTGGCGGCCGGACGGGTCGGGGTACCAGTCAGGAGG